>ONSE01000029.1 GCA_900320415.1 uncultured Eubacteriales bacterium | reverse complement strand
CGGTGAAACAAATTTTGAAGAATCTTTTGAGGAGTTGCTTGAAGAATCCCTCAAAAACTTAAATACAAATGAGAGGGTAATGGGTACAGTCATCAGCATCGCGCCTAATGAAGTACAGGTTGACGTCGGCAGAAAACAGACGGGCTTTGTTCCTGTGTCAGAGCTTTCCAATGATCCGAGCGCGAAGCCCGAGGATATCGTCAAGGTGGGTGACGAGATCGAGCTGCTGATCATGAAGACGAACGATCAGGAAGGCACCATCATGCTTTCCAAGCGCAGAGTAGACGCACAGAAGGGCTGGGAGGAGCTCCAGGAGAAGGTTGATTCCCAGGAAATTCTTACCAGCAAGGTAACAGAAGCTGTCAAGGGCGGCGTTATCGTCCTCTACAACGGCGTAAGAGTGTTTATCCCCGCTTCACAGGCAACCGCGAGCCGTGACGAGAAGCTCGAGGATCTCGTAGGTCAGGATGTCAACTTCCGTCTGATCGAGGTTTCCCAGCGCGGCAGATACAAGAGAGCCATCGGCTCCATCCGCAGCGTGCTCAAGGAGCAGAGAGCCGCGCAGCGCGAGGAGTTCTGGAAGAACTGCGAGGTCGGCAAGAGATACACCGGCGTTGTCAAGTCTCTGACCAGCTACGGCGCGTTTGTAGACCTCGGCGGCGTATTCGGCATGATCCACATTTCCGAGCTGTCCTGGACACACATCAAGCATCCTTCCGAGGTTGTCAACATCGGCGATACCGTTGAGGTATACGTAAAGGATATCAACGAGGAGACCAAGAAGATCTCCCTCGGCTTCAAGAACGCGGACGACAATCCCTGGGAGATTCTCAAGAGAGATTATCCCGAGGGAACCGTTGTGAACGCTACCATCGTTGGTCTGACCACCTTCGGCGCGTTCGCGAACATCATTCCCGGCATTGACGGTCTGATCCACATTTCTCAGATTGCCAACAGAAGAATCGATAAGCCTTCCGATGTTCTTGCCGTAGGCGACACCGTGCAGGCGAAGATCACTGCGATCGACTTCGACAAGAAGCGCGTATCTCTCTCCATGAGAGCGCTCCTTACCGACGGAGAGGCTCCCGCACAGGCTGAGGAGACAGCGGAAGAATAATTACATAGTTTCAGGTTATTCTATTGCGGTAACTTCCCTGCGGAGGTTACCGCGATTTACTATCAAAAAGGAGGGAAACGGATGACACCGCAGGAGGAATTTATCACCATCTACAAGGAACACATCACCAGAAAAGGAGCCGATGAGCTGCTCGACTGGCTGAAGAGGACAGATTTCTTTACCGCGCCGGCAAGCTCGCGCTATCACTGCGCCTGCGAGGGGGGTCTGGTCATTCATTCCGTCAGCGTGTTCAACACCATGATGGAGAAGCATTTTGACGAGGAAACCGACAGCGCGGAGAGCTTTGCCATCTGTGCGCTCCTGCACGATTTGTGCAAGGCGCAGTTCTACAAAGTATCCACGCGCAACGTCAAGAACGAAAAGACGGGTCAGTGGGAGAAGGTGCCCTACTACGCCATTGAGGATCAATTTCCCTACGGTCACGGCGAAAAGTCCGTATTCCTCATTGAGCGCAAGATGCGCCTCAAGATCGAGGAAGCCATGGCGATCCGCTGGCATATGGGTGAGTTCGGTGACAAAAACAGCAACGTGATCAGTCAGGCATATGACAAATATCCGCTGGCGGTGAAGCTGCACCTTGCCGACCTCGAATCCACCTTCCTGCGCGAAAAGGATTACGCGAAGTAAATAAAAAAACGGTGATGAATAATGGATCGACAATCCGCAAAATTCAGGATTCAGGAGCTTACAGAGGAGCTTGAATACCACAACAATCTCTACTACAACCAGGATTCCCCCGAAATCTCCGACTACGAGTACGATATGCTCCTGCGTGAGCTGGAGCGGCTTGAGGAGGAATACCCCGACCTGCGCAAGCCCGATTCTCCGACCAATCATGTAGGAGGCAGCGCGGGGGAGAAGTTCTCTCCCGTCACGCACACGGTCCCCATGGAGAGCCTGCATGACAGCTTTTCGGCGGAGGAGCTGCGTGAATTTGACCGCAGAGTCAGGGAAACGGCGCCGCAGGCGCGCTATGTGGTCGAGCCGAAATTTGACGGTCTTTCCGTCTCGTGCGAATACCGCAGCGGCGTTTTTGTACGCGGCTCCACGCGCGGCGACGGCACCACGGGCGAGGATGTCACGGACAACCTGATGACGATCAAGAGCCTGCCGAAGCGGCTGAAAAACGCGCCCGCGTTTCTGGAGGTGCGCGGCGAGGTCTATATGTCCTTTCCGAGCTTTGAGGAGCTCGTCAGGAGGCAGGAGCTCAATGAGGAAAAGCCCGCCAAGAATCCGCGCAACGCGGCGGCAGGCTCCCTGCGTCAGAAGAACGCGAAAATCACTGCCGAGCGTTCTCTGGATATATTTGTGTTCAACATCCAGCAGGTGACGGACGTCACCCTGACCTCTCACCGCCAAAGTCTGGACTATCTCGCGGAGCTGGGCTTCCCGACCTCCTTTTATACCGTTTGTGACACGATTGATGAGGCGCTGGAGGAGATTCAAAAAATCGGCGACAACCGCGGCAGCTACGACTACGCGATCGACGGCGCGGTGGTGAAGGTAGATGATTTTGACATCCGCGCACAGCTCGGCAGTACCGCCAAATATCCCAAGTGGGCGGAGGCGTATAAGTATCCGCCCGAGGAGAAGCCGACCAAGCTGCTCTCCATCGAGATCAACGTCGGCAGAACGGGTGTGCTGACGCCCGTCGGCATTTTCGAGCCGGTGCTCCTGGCGGGAACCACGGTCAGCCGCGCCACACTTCATAACAAGGATTTCATCGAGGAAAAGGGGATCTGCATCGGGGATACCGTGATCATCCGCAAGGCGGGAGAGATTATCCCCGAGGTGCTCTCTGTCAGTGAGCACGCGGAGAATGCGGTTCCCTTCGCTTTCCCGACGCTCTGCCCGTCCTGCGGCAGCCCTGTCTCACGGGATGACGAGGCGGCGACCCGCTGCACCAACACGGATTGTCCCGCCCAGCTCACAAGGCACCTGATTCACTTTGTCAGCCGCGATGCCATGGATATCGACGGTCTCGGTCCCGCGGTTTTGGAACAGCTTATCGGAGAGGGGTTGATAGCCTCTCCCGCCGACCTCTATCGGCTCAAGGCGGAGGATATCATCGCGCTTGACCGCAAGGCGGAGAAGTCCGCCAACAATCTGATACGGGCGATCGAAAAATCGAAGGAAAACGAGCTGTACCGCCTGATATTTGCCCTCGGCATCCGTAACATCGGACTGAAGGCTGCGAAGCTGATTTGTGAAAACTTCCTGACGATCGACGATATTATGAACGCCAAGGCGGAGGACTTCTCGAAGATCGACGGCTTCGGCAGCGTCATGGCAGAGAGCGTGGAGAGCTATTTCCGTCTGGACAGCACAGCGGAGCTGGTTGCGCAGCTTAAGGAACTGGGCTTGAAGATGAAGCCCTCGGAGCAGAAGCCGCAGGGCGGTGTTTTTGAAGGAAAGACCTTTGTGCTGACGGGAACCCTTCCCACCATGAAGCGCAGCGAGGCGTCCAAGCTGATTGAAAAGCACGGCGGCAAGACGTCGTCTTCCGTTTCAAAAAAGACCTCCTACGTTCTCGCGGGCGAGGAGGCGGGAAGCAAGCTGACCAAGGCGCAGACCTTGGGTATCCCGATTCTCACGGAAGAGGAATTTCTGAAAATGCTGCCTCAGGATATAGAAAACTGAATACCGATCATCAGACCTGTCCTTTTGGGCAGGTCTATTTTTATGCCTGTCCGCATAGAATGAACTGTATCTCATCCTAATCCTTGACCATTCCCTGAACATCTGTTGCGTTAAATTTCGCAAACAGCAGTTTTTAGGGACCCTCTAAGAATTCCCTGCCGCGCATAAGCACGAAATCTTCACGGCATCATCTTGCCAATTCTCCTTGAAGTACGTCAGCATACCTGCGGAGCTTTGACAACATTCTGCCATAAATCCTCCGCACTTCTGCATGACATGGAATGATTAGAGGCTCCCTTTAGTTTTTTCACCAAGGATTAGTATCAAAACGGAGGAATGAAAAATGAGAAACGCGATACAACGTTACCGACAGGCAATATCCTGCCTGAGTCCGCCCGTCAGGGCGCTGTTCAGCGAGAATGAGAACCGTCTGGCTCCGGCCGCAAGGGAGATCCGCCTTCGGACGGGGCGGCCGCTGAGCGTTACCTGCGGAGATGAACGGCTTTTTTTCACCCGAGCGGGCACGATCACCCCTTTTTTGTCGGACGGCTTGTTTTGTGCCGAAGCGGAGGATTTGGCGCAAACCCTGCGCGCCGCCTGTGAGTATTCCGTTTACAGCAGACAGAATGAGATCGCGGAGGGTTTTGTCACGCTGCGCGGCGGTCACAGGGCGGGAATCAGCGGTACGGCGGTGATTTGCGGCGGTAAAATCACGAATATCCGCGACCTCAGCTCGTTCAACCTGCGTATCGCGGGCGAATATTCGGGCTGTGCGGACGCGCTCATGCGGCAAAAGAACAATCTTGAGAACGGTCTGCTCCTCTGCGGCGCGCCCTGCTCGGGAAAGACCACGCTGCTGCGGGATCTGGCACGTCAGCTTTCCTATGAAGCGGCTGTTTCCCTGATTGACGAAAGGGGAGAGCTTGCCGCCTGCGTCGGCGGCGCGCCGCAGAATGACGTAGGGTTATGCGATGTTTACGGCGGATATCCGAAAGCGGAGGCGATGGAGCAGGCGGTGCGTGTGATGTCACCTGATTATTTGATTTGTGACGAAATCGGAGCGTCAGAGGTTCCCGCGGTCATGAACTGCGTTCGCTGCGGTACGGCGGTGATTGCGGCGGTTCACGCGAGGGATCCGGACGAGCTGTACAAAAGAGAGGCCTTGCGGCGGCTTCTGAGTACGGGAGCCTTCCGGACGGCGGTATTCCTCGCGGGAAGGGAGAACGCCGGTCAAATTCGTGAGAGGGTGAGCGTCAGTGAATTGCTTTCCGGTTAAGGCTCTCGGCTGCGTGTTTCTGGTCGCGGCTTCATTTGCGGCAGGCTGCCTGCTGTCCCGGCGGCTCTACCGCCGAAGGGAGTTCCTGCGGAGATTCGGCGCGTTTCTCAGCCTGCTCAAAACCAACCTCCGCTATCGGGGGGAGGATGTCTTCACGCTGGTAAGGCTGTGCGCGGAGCAGGCGGAGCTTCCTTTTCTGAGTGTGGAAAAGACCGGAGAGGATTTTACTGTCGTGTGGGAAAGAGCGCTGAAAGCTATTCCCAAAACGTTCGCTCTTTCAGAGAGTGATCATTTCCTTCTGCGTGAGCTGGGCTCACAGCTCGGCGCAACAGATCTGGAGGGACAGCTGCGCCATCTGGAGCTGCTGGAAACGCAGGCGGCGGCGAGGCTCTCGGAGTCGGAGGAGCGGATCCAAAGCAAGGCAAAACTATATAAAACCATGGGATTCTTCGCCGGGGCGTCGGCGGCAATTGTGTTGATGTGAGGTAAAGATGGATGTAGAGTTGATTTTCAAAATCGCGGCAGTGGGCATTATCGTTGCCGTGCTGTCACAGCTGTTGATCCGCAGCGGCAGAGAGGAGCAGGCAATGCTCACTACGCTCGCGGGACTGGTTGTGGTGCTGACGCTGGTGATCACGCAAATCAGCCGTCTGTTTGCCACCATCAAGCAGCTGTTCGGCTTCTGATGAATATGCTGTCTATCGGCGTCCTCGCCGTGATTGCCGTGATCCTGTCCCTCACCATACGTCCGAAAAACGGAGAAATCGCCCTCATGCTCACCCTGTCCTGTTCGGTGCTGATTCTCCTTTCCGTGTTTTCGCGGGCGTCGGAGATTATCGGAACAGTCAACTCCATCGTTGCCGCTTCGCAGACCAACATCTCCTATATAGTGATTCTGCTCAAGGTCATCGGAATCTGTCTGCTGACAGAGTTCGCGGTGAATACCTGTAGGGACGCGGGCAGCCAGTCGCTCGCGGGGAATGTCTCCCTCGCCGGCAAGCTGCTCGTCACGGTGACGGCGCTGCCTCTTTACGCCGATATCCTGAATACGGTGATGAATCTCATGGGATAAAGAAAACCTTCCGCGGGGTGAGAAGTGAAAAGAATCATAATTGTTTTCTTCGTTGCGGTGCTCTGTGCCTTTTCCGTGAGGGCGGTGTACGCAGAGGAAACGCTGTACGACGTTTCGGGGATCTATGACAGCCTGTCTGACGAGGCAAGGGAGCATATGCTTGCTATCGGTGCGGATGGAGCGGACGCGGATTCCCTGTCGTCATTATCATTTGAGAGCATTCTGAATGAAATCCTTGCCATCGGTTCACAAAACGCGCAGTCGCCGCTGAAGGGGCTGATCACCGTGACGGCTATGCTGCTGATTTGCTCGATGCTGTCCGCGTACCGGGGGGCTCTGTCCTCAGATGTCGGCGGCACGATGAACACGGTGCTGTCCCTCTGCATCGGCGCGTCGGTGGCGGTTCCTGCGGCGGGATTGATACAAAACGCGGCGGATATTGTCGTGAATGCCTCCAATCTTATGCTGGCATATATTCCCGTCACCGCCCTTCTGCTGACCGCGTCGGGCAGCGTATCAGGCAGCGCGGCATATTATACCGCTGTGCTGGGCGCGGGGGAGGGAGTCTCTCAGCTTTCCTCACAGGTGATAGTTCCATTTATGAGGATGCTCCTGGGGATGAGCATCGCAGGAGGCGTGTCGTCGGAGGTATACCTCAGCGGCTTTGTACATTCCATATCCAAAATGGCAAAATGGCTCCTCGGCTTCGGGATGGCGATATTTACGGCGGTCATAGGACTGAAACAGGTGCTTGCCTCGGCGCTCGACACCGTGACGGGCAGGGCGGCGCGTATGGCTCTCAGCTCCTTTGTCCCCATCGTCGGCTCCGCGCTTGCGGAGGCGCTCAAAACCGTGCAGGGCAGCGTGACCGTACTCAAATCGGGAATCGGCGTATTTGTCATTCTTGCGCTCGCCGTAACCTTTCTGCCGTCTGTCGTCGGCGCAATACTGTGGCAGGTGACGCTGTGGGCGGGAAAGTCCGTCGCGGAGGCGCTCAATTTACCGCAGGGCGCAAGGCTTCTGGAGAGCCTTTCGGATGTGTTCGCCACCCTGATGGCGTCGCTGCTTTCCGTGATGACGGTTTATATAATTATTACCGCCATGATTTTTTCCATGGGAGGCGCGTCATGAGCGGACTTTACACCGTCGTTTTCGCCGCCTGCGCCGCCTCCGTTATCTGTTCACTGCTTTCGGGATTTGTTACGGACGGCAGTTTGAAGAGAGTACTTAATCTTGTGATGGGTGCGTTTCTGGTTTGCTCTATGATGATCCCCGTGTCAAAGGCGGTGATGGAGTTCCGTCCCGAAACGGACGGGTTATCCTCCTATGAGGAGCTGACCGCCACCGCTGACGGGGCAGTGGGGGCGGAGGTCGTCGCGCGGACAAGGGAAAACCTGGAAAACACCCTGACCGCTCTCCTGGAACAGAACGGTGTAGCGCCTCGCGGCTGTGAAATCATTCTGGCGGAAACGGAAAATCAAAGCATAATCATCTCCCGGATCAGCATATATATTGACAGGAACGACAGTCCGCGCACAGAGCTGATAGCGGAGCTGACAAAGCAGCATTTCGGCATTGTGCCGCGCGTGGTAACGGAGTAGAGAAAAATGAAAGACGGCAAGCTGAACGAAAAGCTCAATCAATTTGCCGACAGCGGCAGGCTGCGCAAAATGATTATGATAGCGGGCGCTGCGGGAATCGCGCTGATACTGCTGTCAAGCGTGGATTTTACCGGTTGCGCGCCGAGAGAAAGGAATGAGGAGTTTTCCGTAAAGACCTACAGCACAGAAATTGAGAGCGACCTCGAGTCGGTGATATCGCGCATCGAGGGAGCGGGGAAAACCAAGGTGCTGCTGACGATGGAGAACAGCGTCGAGTACGTCTATCTGCGCGACAGCACCACAAAAACCAAGGAAGTCGAGCCGCTGATTCGCGGTGTGCTCGTCGTATGTGAAGGCGGTGACAAGCCTGTTGTCGTGGAGCGGATCACCGAGGCGGTGACCAAGGCGCTCGACATATCAACGGCAAAGGTATGTATTACAAAATTATCAGAATGAGGGTTGGTCATATGAAATTTCAGAAACGGTACATCATCTCGGCGGCGATCGTCCTCGCCCTAGGCGCGGCGGTATACGTCAACTGGCAGTTCACGTCGGCGCCCTCGGTCAGGAGCAAGGAACTGGGGGCGGCGTCCTATGTCAACGCCACGCCGGCGTCCACCGCTGATGAAGCGAAGCAGACGGCGTCGCTCAGCCGGGAAACAACGGACTATTTTTCGTCGGAGCGCACCAAGCGTCAGGCTGCTCAGGACAAGGTGCTTGACGAGGCGAAGGAGATCTTTGACATGGAAAACGCCAATGCCGACGATATCAGCGAGGCGCAGAAGAATGTGGAGAAGATACTGAAAAACTTCACCATTCAGGAAAGCATCGAGGGAATAATCAAGGCAAAGGGCTTTTCGGAGTGCCTGTGCTGGATCAGCGACGAGGGTGTGACTGTAGTGGTGCCTGAATCCGAGCTGAACGATGCGACGGTGCTGATCGCCGACGACGCGGTGATCTCACATTATGACGTGTCCTATGAGAACATCTCGGTCGTGGGCGCGTAGCGACAGGGAGACGGAGCAAATCCGTCTCTTTTTTTCTGTTTACATTTTCAAACAGTTGTGCTATAATAAAACGGAATAAAAAGTAAAGTTGGGATCTAAATGTGTGAAACAGAAAACCGGGAAGTGAAGCTCAGCAGGAGCGAGGCGAGAGAGCAGGCGTTTATGCTGCTTTTCTCCAAATCCTTTGACGACGAGCCGCTGGAGGCTACCATCGAGGACAACAGTGAAATGTTTGTCGGCGGCGTCTGCGGTTACGCGCAGGCGGTGGCCACGGGAATCGAGGCAAGGCGTGACGAGATCGACGCGGAGATCTCGAAATATCTCAAAAAAGGCTGGTCGCTGCGCCGCATCTCGCGTCCCTCGCTCGCGATTCTCCGCCTTGCGGTCTATGAAATATTATATCTCGAGAGCGTTCCCGACAGCGTTTCGGTCAATGAGGCGGTGGAGCTTGCCAAGAAGTATACCATTGACGAAAGCGGCTTTGTCAATGGTATTCTCGGTTCTCTGATCCGCGCGAAAGGGGCGGAGAAATGAGTCTGTTTCTCGGAATAGACACCTCGAATTACACCACCTCCACCGCGCTGTATGACAGCGAAACGGGCGAAATGCTGCAGCGCAAGCAGCTCCTTCCCGTCAGGGAGGGGCAGTTGGGATTGCGCCAGAGCGACGCGGTGTTCCACCATACCGCGCAGCTGCACCGTCTGTTTTCGGAGCTGGTGAAGGATGTCGATACAACGCGGATTGCCGCGATCGGCGCGTCAGTCCGCCCGCGTCCCATGGAAGGCTCTTATATGCCGTGTTTCACCGTCGGGGAGAACACGGCAAAAATTTTATCCTCCGCACTCAAGATCCCGCTGTTTCCGTTTTCACATCAGGAGGGACATATCGCGGCGGCGCTGTTCAGCGCGGGGCGGACGGATTTGTTTGACAAACGCTTTCTCGCCTTCCATGTCAGCGGCGGCACCACCGAGGCGGTGATCGCCGATGGCAAAGGCTGCGGCTTTGATCTGGAGCCGGCAGCCAAAACGCTCGACCTCAACGCGGGACAGGCGGTTGACAGGGTAGGCCTGATGCTCGGATTGCGCTTTCCGTGCGGAATGGAGCTGGAGAGGCTCGCGCTGCAAAACACCGAAAGCATCAGGGTTCATCCCAAGCTCAAGGGCTGCGACTGCTGCCTCAGCGGCGTGGAGAATCTCTGTCAAAGGCTGATCGGCGAGGGCAGAAGCAAGTCCTATGTCGCGGCGTTCTGTTTGGAATACATCCGGCAGACGCTTGCCTTGATGACCGACGCGATAATGGAGCGTCACGGCAAAATGACGGCGGTCTATGCGGGGGGCGTTATGTCTGACTCTATCATCAAAAATTCTTTTACAGAAAAATACAACGCGGTTTTTGCCGAGCCTGTCTTTTCGTCGGATAACGCGGCGGGAATCGCCTGTTTGTGCTTCAGGAAGTATCAGTATGTACACACCGACCATAAATAAACCAACCTGTCTGACAGTCAGTCAGATAACGCAATACATCAAAAGCACCATCGAGAGCGACCCTCGGCTCATGACTGTGTTTGTCACGGGGGAAATCTCGGGTATGCGCGGCTTCAAGCCGAACGGTCACAATTATTTTGTGCTCAAGGACAGCGGCGCGGTACTCAGCGCGACGCTGTTCGCGGGCTTCGCCCGCTCTCTCAAATTTCAGCCTGCCGACGGCATGAAGGTGATCTGCCGCGGCAGGATCGAGCTGTATCCGCCGCACGGCAAATATCAGATCATCATCGAGGATATGCAGCCCGACGGTGTCGGCGCGCTCAATTTAGCTTTTGAGCAGCTCAAGAAGAAGCTCGAGGCGCAGGGCCTGTTTGACCCCGCGCATAAAAAGCCGATACCGCGCTTTCCGCGTGTGATCGGCGTGATCACCTCGCCGACGGGCGCCGCCTTTCAGGATATCAAAAATATCCTGTACCGCCGTTTTCCCTGTATCGACGTGATTCTGTATCCGACTCTCGTACAGGGTGACAGCGCCGCGCCGCAGCTCACACAGGCGGTGCGCGAGCTGGACGAATCGGCGCTTTGCGATACCATTATCATCGGCAGGGGAGGCGGATCCATTGAGGATCTGTGGGCGTTCAACGATGAACAGCTCGCCCGCGCCGTATACGAGTGCAAAACTCCGATCATTTCCGCTGTCGGCCATGAAATAGACTTTACTATCTGCGACTTTGTCGCGGATTTGCGTGCCCCGACGCCGTCCGCAGCGGCGGAAATCGCCGTGCCGGACAGGGCGGAGCTGAAAACGCAGTACAATGCCCTTCACAAGAATATCAACGCGCTCGTCAAGCAGCGCTACGACAATTGCTCGAAGCGCTTGAAGGACACACAGAGAATGCTTGAGGCGCTTTCGCCGCAGAAGTCCTTCGACCGCTATGAGGGAATTTTCGCGCTCTGCGAAACGCGGATGCGCAACGCGATGGAGATGAAGCTTGCCGAGTGTGAGAACCGCGTCAGGGCGACCGCCTCAAAGCTTGAAAGCCTCAATCCTCTCTCTGTTCTCGCGCGCGGCTACGCCGTAGCGGAAAAGGACGGCGCGGTCATTACCAGCAAAACCCAGCTGAAAAAGGGGGACGAGTTTACGCTCACCCTCACCGACGGCAGCGTGACCGCCGTTGTTTCCAAAGATTGACAGGTGATGAAAAATGTCATTCACGCATCTACACGTTCATACCGAATACAGCCTCCTCGACGGCGCGTGCCGTATTTCAGAGATCGCCGGGGCGGCAAAGCGCAAGGGCTTTGATTCTCTCGCCATCACCGACCATGGGGTGATGTACGGCGTGATAGACTTTTACCGCGCCTGCAAAAAGGAGAATATTCATCCCGTCATCGGCTGTGAGGTCTATGTCGCGCCGAATTCCCGCTTTGACAAGACCTCCTCGGAAAAATACTACCATATGGTGCTTCTCTGTGAGAACAACACGGGCTACCAAAATCTGATCAAGCTCGTTTCGAAGGGCTTCACAGAGGGCTTTTACTCGAAGCCGCGCATCGACGACGAGCTGCTGGAGGAGTACCGCGAGGGACTGATCTGCCTGTCCGCCTGTCTGGCGGGTGAGATTCCGCACAGACTGCTGGCAGGCGATTATCAGGGCGCGAAGAAGAAGGCGGAATATTACCGTGACCTCTTCGGCGCGGATCATTTTTACATTGAGCTGCAGGATCACGGAATACCCGAGCAGCAGCGCATCATCCCCGATCTGGTGCGCATTGCCGAGGAGATCGGCGTCGGCATCGTCGCGACCAACGACAGCCATTACATTGAGAAGGAGGACAGCAAGACCCACAGTATCCTCCTCTGCATCCAGACCAACCGCACGCTCGACGACCCAGACCGCATGGAGTTTCAGACCAATGAGTTCTATCTCAAGGACGAAGAGGAAATGTACGAGCTGTTCTCGCGGTACCCGCAGGCGATTGAAAACACCCACGAGATCGCCATGCGCTGTCAGGTGGAATTCGAGTTCGGCGTGCGCAAGCTGCCGCATTTTGAAACCCCGAAAAACGAGGATCATCTGGAATACTTCCGCCGTCACTGCTATCAGGGCTTGTACAGGCACTACGGCGACCACCCCGACCAAAGCCTGATTGACCGTCTGGAACGTGAAATCAGCGTGATTTCGAATATGGGCTTTGTCGATTACTACTTGATCGTCAATGACTTTGTGCAGTACGCCAAGTCAAACGACATCCCCGTCGGCCCCGGCAGAGGCTCGGGCGCGGGCTCGCTCTGTGCCTACTGCATCGGCATCACGGCGGTGGATCCCATCAAATACAACCTGCTCTTTGAGCGTTTCCTCAATCCCGAGCGTGTCAGTATGCCCGATTTCGATATCGACTTCTGCAGCGAGAGAAGGGGAGAGGTCATTGATTACGTGATACGAAAATACGGCGAGGATCACGTTTCGCAAATCATCACCTTCGGCAGGATGGGAGCGAAGCTCGCTGTCAGGGACGTCGGCAGAGTGCTCGGAATGCCCTATGCGGAGGTAGACCGCATCGCGAAGCTGATGCCCGACAATGACACCATACAGGCAGCCGTGGAGCACAGCGCGGACTTAAAGCTCCGCAATCAGGAGGACAGCCGCGTCCGTGAGCTGATAGATTACGCCGTCCGCATCGAGGGAATGCCGCGGCAGTCGGGGATCCACGCCGCGGGCGTGGTGATCACCGAGAACCCCGTATCCGATTATGTGCCGCTCTCCAAGAGCGAGGGCAGCGTCATCGCGCAGTTCACCATGACGACGCTCGAGGAGCTGGGACTCCTCAAGATGGACTTTCTCGCTCTCACCAACCTCACCACCATCCACGACGCGGAAACGCAGATCCGGCGCAGGGACCCCTCGTTCGATCCCGATGAGATCCGCATAGACGACCCCAAGGTGTTCGAGCTGTTCTCAAGGGGCAGCACCGACGGCGTGTTCCAGTTCGAAAGCCAGGGCATGAAAAACGTTCTGACGCGGCTCAAGCCCGACTGTATTGAGGATCTGATCGCGGTTGTGTCGCTTTACCGTCCCGGCCCGATGTCGAGTATTCCCACCTACATTGAGTGCCGCCATAATCCGCAGAAGGTACACTACAAGCATCCGCTGCTCAAAGAGATACTCGGCGTCACCTACGGCTGTATCGTCTATCAGGAGCAGGTCATGCAGATACTCACTACCCTCGCGGGTTACAGCCTCGGCAGAGCGGATATCGTCCGCCGCGCCATGAGTAAAAAGAAGGCCGAGGTCATGGAGCGCGAGCGCGAGGTGTTTATCAACGGCGAAACGGACGAAAACGGAAACGTCGTCACCGAGGGCTGCGTGCGCCGCGGTGTGGACCGCCGGACGGCTGTCGCTCTGTTTGACGAGATGGAGAGCTTCGCGCGATACGCCTTCAACAAATCTCACGCCGCCTGTTACGCCATGGTCTCTTACCGCACGGCGTGGCTCAAATGCCACTATCCGCGCGAATATATGTCCGCCCTGCTTTCTTCGGTGCTCAGCAAGCAGAACAAGCTCGCGGGCTACACTGCCGAGTGCAAGAGCATGGGCATCCGCGTCCTGCCGCCGCACGTCAATTACAGTATGCTCGGCTTCGCGGTCAGCGGCAGGGATATCCGCTACGGGCTGCTTGCCGTCAAGAATCTCGGCAGACAGTTCATCGACCAGATTATCACGGAACGCCGTTACGTACCCTATCAGTCGTTCTACGACTTCTGCAAGCGGCTGCACGGCAGAAATATGAACAGCCGCGCACTTGAAAGCCTGATCAAATGCGGAGCGCTGGACGGGCTGGGCGCGAACCGCCGCCAGATGCTGACGGTATGCAAAAGCGTCCTCGACGATCTTGATTATGAGGCAAAGCACAATCTCAACGGACAGATGTCCTTTTTTGATATGGGAGAGGAAAGCCAAAAAGCCTCCGCAGGTCCCGAGATCCCCGAACTGCCCGAGTTTCCCCGGGATGAGCTGCTGCGCATGGAAAACGAGATCGCCGGTATGTACCTCAGCGGCCATCCTGTGGATGATTATCAGACCTTTGCGCAGGCGCTGAAGGCGGACAGGATCGGCGAGATCATCTCCGAGGAGAACCGCCGCTACCGCGACGGGCAAAAGGTCTGCGTGGTGGGAATTCTCACCAAGGTGAAAACGCAGCTTACCAAGACCAACAAAATGATGTCATTCGCCACCGTCGAGGACCGCTTCGGCGCGATGGAGCTGATTGTGTTCCCCAATGTTTTTGAACGCTGCGCCGTCCACCTGATCGAGAGCAACGTGGTCTGTGTCAAGGGCAGTCTCAGCTTCCGCGAAGACGAGGAGCCCAAAATGATCTGCGAGACGGTTGATTTGGCGCGCACAAATGAGGAGTGTGAGCAGCAAGGCGTACCGCACGTCACGGAGGCTGCTGCTGTTCCTCCTCCGGCAATGAGGCGAGGGCCGCAAAGGCTTTACATAAAAATCGACAATCTCAACACGGAGCTTTACCGCAGAGCGAAGCGGGTACTGGATATCTTCGACGGGAGAACCCCCGTGATATTCTATCTGTCGGATATCAAAAAACAGGTGCAGGCGCCTTCGCATATGTGGGTGAGTCTCAACGACGTGATGATACGCGAGCTGAAATACCAGCTCGGAGAGAAAAACGTCGTGGTGAAGTAGAAAAAACGGAAATTGACCGCGTGCAAAAATACAGGACAATACTTGTAATTTTTGTGAGGTTGTGATATAATCAAAAACGATTATGAAATTTCGGCGGCTGTGTCCTGCGCGGCTGCTGTTACTGGAGGACAAAAATAAGTGAAAAAGCTAATGTTAGGCAACGAGGCTGTCGCGAGAGGTCTCTATGAAGCGGGCGTCAAGGTAGTGTCCAGCTACCCCGGTACGCCTTCCACCGAAATTACGGAATTTGCCGCGAAGTACGATGAAATCTACTGTGAATGGGCGCCCAACGAGAAGGTCGCCGCAGAGGTCGCGTTTGGTGCGTCCCTGCGCGGTGTCCGCAGCGCCTGCGCCATGAAGCACGTCGGACTCAACGTCGCTGCGGATCCGCTCTTCACCCTTTCCTACACAGGCGTCAACGGCGGAATGGTGATTTTTGTCGCCGACGATCCCGCCATGCATTCCTCACAGAACGAACAGGATTCCCGCCACTACGCGATTGCGGCGAAGGTTCCCATGCTCGAGCCCGCCGACTCCGCGGAGGCGAAGCAGTTTGTCAAGGCGGCTTTTGAGATGTCCGAGGAGTTTGATACTCCCGTCATTGTGCGTATGTGTACCCGTATCGCGCACTCCCAGGCGGCTGTCGAGCTGGAGGACAGGGTGGAGAAGGAGCTTCCCGCCTACGAGAAGAATCCTCAGAAATACATTATGGCGCCTGCCAACGCTATCCGCCGTCATCCCTTTGTGGAGGAGCGCACACGCAGGATCGCTGAGCTTGCCGAGACAAGCCCTCTCAACCGCGTGGAGATCGGCGGCACCGAGATCGGCATCATCTGCTCCGGTACCTGCTACCAGTATGTCAAGGAGGTATTCGGCAGCACGGTTTCCGTGCTGAAGCTCGGCATCGTCAATCCTCTTCCCACACAGATCATCAAGGACTTTGCCGCGAATGTGGAGAAGCTCTATGTCGTCGAGGAGCTTGACGGCATCATCGAGTCTCACCTCAACGCCATCGGCGTTCCCTGCGTCGGCAAGGAAATGTTCTCACCTATCGGTGAATACAACCAGACCACTATCCGCGCGGCGTTCGGTCTTCCTCAGCCCGAGAACGTCACGCTCGACACACAGGTTCCCGTGCGTCCTCCTGTCATGTGCGCGGGCTGTCCGCACCGCGGCCTGTTCTATACGCTCGCCAAGCATAAAATCACCTGCCTCGGTGATATCGGCTGCTACACCCTCGGCTCCGCGGCGCCCCTCTTCGCGCTGGATTCCACCCTCTGCATGGGCGCGTCCGTATCGGGACTGCACGGCTTCAATAAGGCGGGCGGCGCTGACAGCGAAAAGAAAACCGTCTGCGTTATCGGCGACTCCACCTTCATGCATTCCGGCATGACAGGCCTTGTCAATATCGCCTACAACGGTTCCAACTCGACCGTGATCATTCTCGACAATTCCATCACGGGTATGACGGGTCACCAGCAGAACCCCACCACGGGCTACACCATCAAGGGCGATCCCGCCCTTGCTGTCGACCTTGAGGCTCTCTGCCGTTCCATCGGCATCGAGAGAGTCAGAGTCGTTGATCCCTACAATCTCAAGGAATGTGAGGAAGCGGTTCTCGAGGAGCTGAGCGTGGGCGCTCCCAGCGTGATCATCTCACGCAGACCCTGTATGCTTCTGAAATACGTCAAGGCGAAATCCCCCGTCACCGTCAACAAGGACAAGTGCGTGGGCTGCCGTCAGTGCATGAAGCTCGGCTGTCCCGCCATCAGCTTCAAAGACAAGAAAGCGACCATCGACTTCACCCAGTGCGTGGGCTGCGACGTCTGCACCCAGCTCTGCAAGCTCGGCGCGATTGAGAAAGGAGACAGATAACATGGAAACCAAAAATGTCATGATTGTCGGCGTAGGCGGTCAGGGAAGTCTCCTTGCCAGCAAGCTGTTGGGCGCTCTCCTTGTGGCGGAGGGCTATGACGTCAAGGTCAGCGAGGTTCACGGCATGAGCCAGCGCGGCGGTTCTGTCGTTACCTATGTGCGCTTCGGCGACGCGGTCTATTCTCCCGTCATCTCCAAGGGAGAGGCGGACTTCATTGTTTCTTTTGAGAAGATCGAGGCGGCGCGCTACGCCGAGAATCTCAAAAAGGACGGAAAAATCATTGTCAATTCCCAGATGATCGACCCCATGCCCGTTATCACGGGCGCGGCGCAGTATCCCGAGCAGGTGCTCGATGAGCTGCGCGGCAAGGGCGTGTTCGTCGATGAGATTGACGCGCTTGCTCTCGCGCAGCAGGCAGGCAACGCCAAGAGCGTCAACATCGTGCTCATGGGCAGACTCGCCAAGTATTTCCCTATTGAGAAAGAGAAATGGATCGAGGCGATCAAAAACACCGTGAAGCCGCAGTTTGTGGACGTGAACCTCAAGGCGTTTGAATTAGGCCATAATTATTGATATATAGCGGGTAATAGAGGAATAAAGCAAAGGAGTGACCCCCAATGGGCAAGTATTTTCAGCCCGAAATTGAAACTGCCTCCCGCGAGGAAATTCTGAAGATCCAGAATGAGAAAATCGTGAAGCAGGTCAAGCACGTTTACGAGAACGTGCCCTACTACCGCAATCTGATGGACGAGAAGGGCGTCAAGCCCGAGGACATTCAGGGCGTGGACGACATCAGGAAACTGCCGTTCCTGACCAAGGCGGACCTCAGAGAGGCGTATCCCTACGGACTTCTGGCGACCGATCTGAACAACTGCGTCAGGATCCAGTCCACCTCAGGCACCACAGGCAAGCGCGTCGTTGCGTTCTACACGCAGAACGACGTAGATCTGTGGGAGGAATGCACCGCCAGAGCGATCGTCGCGGCGGGCGGTGATGAGAACGACGTCTGCCAGGTGAGCTACGGCTACGGTCTGTTCACAGGCGGCGCGGGACTTCACGGCGGCTCCCACAAGGTCGGCTGCCTGACCCTTCCCATGTCGTCGGGCAACACGGAGCGACAGATCCAGTTTATGATGGATTTAGGCGCGACGATTCTCTGCTGCACCCCTTCCTACGCGGCGTACATCGGCGAGACCCTCGCGGAAATGGGCTACAAGCCCGAGGATAACAAGCTCAAGGCAGGCATCTTCGGCGCGGAGCCGTGGACAGAGGAAATGCGCCGCAACATCGAGAAATCGCTCGGCATCAAGGCGTATGACATCTACGGCCTCACGGAGATCAGCGGCCCCGGCGTATCCTTTGAATGCGAGGAGCAGACGGGTATGCACATCAACGAGGATCACTTCTATGCCGAGATCATCGATCCCGACACGGGAGAGGTACTTCCCGAGGGCAGCAAGGGCGAGCTGGTGTTCACCTCGCTCGACAAGGAAGCCTTCCCGCTTCTCCGCTACAGAACGCGCGACATCTGTGTTCTGACCCGCAAGAAGTGTTCCTGCGGCAGGACACACGTCAAGATGTGCAAGCCTATGGGCAGAAGCGACGACATGATGATCATCCGCGGCGTCAACGTATTCCCGAGCCAGATCGAGGCAGTGCTGCTCAAGAAGGGCTACACTCCCAACTACCAGATCATTGTTGACCGCAAGAATAACACCGATACCTTTGACATCAACGTGGAGCTGACTCCCGACAAGTTCTCCGATATTGTATCCGAGAACCAGGCGAAGGAGAAGCAGCTCGAGGCGGCCATGCGCACCATGCTCGGCATCGGTCCGAAGGTCCATCTTGTTCCGCCCAAGACCATCACACGCAGCGAGGGCAAGGCTGTCCGCGTCATTGACAGACGCAAGCTCCACGATTAATCCGAAAACGGAGAAAGGAAAGACATTATGGCAATTCGGCAGATTTCCGTATTTATCGAAAACCAGCAGGGCAACCTGGTGTCCACCACCAAGGCGATTGCCGACGCTGACCTGAATATCCGCGCGCTGAGCATTGCCGACACCAAGGATTTCGGCATCCTGCGCCTGATCACCTCCGACGCCGACAAGACGATCGAGGTTCTGAGCAAGGAAAACATCATCAACACCACCGTCGTTGTTGCCGCCAAGCTCGAGGACAGAGTCGGCTCACTCTACTATGTTCTTGACATACTCGCCAAGGCGGGCATCAACCTCGAGTATATCTACGCCTTCACCGCTTCGGAGGACTTCGGCGCCTACGTGGTTCTCCGCGTGGACGACGCTGAAAAAGCGGAGTGCGTTCTCAGGGAAAAGGGTGTTTCCACCCTCAACGAGGACGACATCAAGGATATCTGATCATCAAATACCATACAGTAAAGCGCTTCCGCAAAGAAGGCGGGAGCGCTTTCATATTTTCGCGGTTTTGGGAATAGAATAACAGGACGGGGAAATCTGAAAATTATGTGAAAAGTCAAGAAAAGTCAGTTTACCCATTGACATTTCCTGAAAATGGTGTAAAATATACTTAGCACTCAGGAACAGAGAGTGCTAAACTCGGTATTTAATCATTAGGAGGCTATATAGTATGACAATCAAACCCTTACTTGACAGAGTAGTATTAAAGGTTGAGGAAGCGGAGGAAAAGACCAAGAGCGGCATCATCCTCTCCTCAGCGGCGCAGGAGAAGCCCCAGTTCGCCACCGTAGTGGCGGTCGGCCCCGGCGGCGTGGTAGACGGCAAGGAGGTTGAGATGTACGTGAAGGAGGGCGACAAGGTGATCGCCTCAAAATACGCGGGCACCATGGTAAAGATTGACGGCGAGGAATACACCATCGTCAGCCAGTCCGACATTCTCGCGACTTTGGAATAATCAGCAACGGAGGTAAATGAATTATGGCAAAGCAGATTGTATATGGAGAGGACGCAAGAAAGGCTCTGATGAAGGGCGTTGACCAGCTTGCGGATACCGTTAAGATCACACTCGGCCCCAAGGGCAGAAACGTAGTGCTCGACAAGAAGTACGGCGCACCCCTGATCACCAACGACGGCGTTACCATCGCCAAGGAAATTGAGCTGGACGATCCCTTTGAGAATATGGGTGCGCAGCTCGTCAAGGAAGTATCCATCAAGACGAACGACGTTGCGGGTGACGGTACCACGACCGCCACGCTGCTTGCGCAGGCGCTCATCCGCGAGGGTATGAAGAATGTTACCGCGGGCGCAAACCCCATGGTACTCAAGAAGGGTATCGCTGACGCGATCAATGTAGCGGTAGACGCTGTTATCAAGAACAGCCAGCAGGTTTCGGGCACCGAGGATATCGCGAGAGTCGCTACCGTTTCCTCTCAGGACGAGTTTATCGGCAAGCTGATCGCCGAGGCGATGGATAAGGTCACCACAGACGGCGTAATCACCGTTGAGGAGAGCAAGACCGCAGAGACCTACAGCGAGGTTGTTGAGGGCATGATGTTCGACAGAGGCTACATCGCGCCCTACATGGTAACTGACACCGACAAGATGGTAGCGGAGCTTGATAATCCGCTGATTCTGATTACCGATAAGAAGATTTCCACCACCCAGGAGATCCTTCCCCTGCTCGAGGCGATCGTGCAGTCCGGCAGAAAGCTCCTGATTATCGCCGAGGACGTTGAGGGCGAGGCTCTTACCACTCTCGTGCTCAACAAGCTCAGAGGCACCTTCACCTGCGTAGCGGTCAAGGCTCCCGGCTTCGGCGACAGAAGAAAGGAAATGCTCCAGGATATCGCCATTCTCACAGGCGGCACCGTCATCACCTCCGACCTCGGTCTGGAGCTGAAGGACACCACTGTTGATCAGCTCGGTACTGCCCGTCAGGTAAAGATCGAGAAGGAAAACACTATCATAGTTGACGGCGCCGGCGATAAGGACACCATCAAGGGCAGAGTTGCTCAGATCCGTCAGCAGATCGAAACCACCACGTCCGATTTCGACCGCGAGAAGCTCCAGGAGCGTCTTGCCAAGCTCGCGGGCGGCGTAGCCGTTATCAAGGTAGGCGCTGCGACCGAGATCGACATGAAGGAGAAGAAGCTCCGCATTGAGGATGCACTCGCGGCGACTAAGGCTGCCGTTGAGGAAGGCATCGTTGCGGGCGGCGGTATTGCCTGCATGAACGCGATTCCCGCTGTTGCGGCATACGTTGAAACCCTCGAGGGCGACGCGCAGACAGGCGCGAAGATCGTTCTCAAGGCGCTCGAGGAGCCTCTCCGTCAGATCGCGGCGAACGCCGGTCTTGAGGGCAGCATCATCGCTGAGAACATCAAGAGAGAGAATAAGGTAGGCTACGGCTTCAACGCCCTCACCGAGGACTATACCGATATGATGGAGGCGGGCATCGTCGACCCGACCAAGGTGACCCGTTCCGCGCTGCAGAACGCAAGCTCCGTCGCCGCGATGGTACTCACCACCGAGTCCCTCGTTGCCGACATCAAGGAACCCACACCTCCCGCGCCTCCCGCTCCCGATATGGGCGGAATGTACTGATTCCCGAAAATGACAATCAAGGGTACCGTTGCGGTACCCTTGATTTTTTGCGATAGATATATTATAATAATGCCGTGAGGTGTTTTTATGAAGATAAAAGAAGATTTTATTCTCCGCAAGGTCGCGGATTCCTATGTAGTAGTACCCGTGAACAGCCTGACTCTGAATTTTAACGGTATCATCACCCTGAATGAGACAGGCGCGTTTCTTTTTGAACTGATGCAGAAGGGAACCGAAAGGGAAGAGCTGATAGCAGGTCTGCTTCGGGAATATGAGGTCACCCCCGAGAAAGCGGCGGTTGACGTGGATAAATTTATAGAGAAAGCGAAGGAAGCCAATGTCCTTGAATAAAGAGGTGCAGCTCGACGAGGTGATGGGCATCATCCTGGAGCGGCTGGACGCGGGCGGGACCGTTACCTTTTCTCCCAATGGAACGAGTATGCTGCCGATGCTTCGCGACGGAGAGGATTCCGTGGTGCTGAAAAGTGCGAAGGGGAAGAAGCTGCATTTATTTGATGTGGCGCTTTACCGCCGGGACAACGGGCAGTATGTGCTGCACCGCGTCATTGATTTTGAGCGTAACGGCGATTATGTGATGTGCGGTGATAACCAGTTTGCCAGGGAGAGGGGAATACGCGATAATCAGATCCTCGCGGTGATGTCAGGCTTTTTCCGCAAGGGAAGGTCATACACAACGAAGTCGATGCTGTATCGCCTTTATACTAACTTCTGGTACTATTCGCGCCCGTTGCGGCATTCCTATACCTATGGAAGGAACAAGGCGTCAAGCTGGCTGGGAGCGCGCAGGAGAAACGCGAATCGGGATAAAAACAACGCGGACGATTGATTTCGTCCGCGTTTTCTTTGTAAAGAGGTTCCCTTAATGTTTTATTGATTTGTTTCCTGCTTTTCGCTGACTCTTTTGTTGACAATACCGACTGCCTTTTTTACTAATTGATACTTGCCGAACAAAACATTGTTCATGGCGTAGGCGGCGGTGGGGATCAGCAGGGGAATGTAAACGGTAGCGTACTGGGATTTTGCCTCAAACAGAAGGTGATATCCGAACGCTCCCAGCAGGACAAGAGGCAGGAGAAGCGTTTCAATATTCGATTTCCTGAAAATAAACAGCATATAGATACCCAGCGCGAACAGCACAAACACGATCTGCATATAGAAGTTGAAGTGCAGCGCGAAGAACTGACCCGTACTGCCGTCGTAGATATCCTTGGCAAGTCCGCTCAGCTCAGAGGAGTGCTGCTTCACCTGGCTGACCCAGATGCTCTCATAGCTCGGCTCATTCCACTGGCTGAGGGCTTTTTTGCTGAAGAAGTCGAAGGCATAGCCCATATCCTCGGAAAACTCGTCCAGCCTGTTGCTGATTCTCTGAGAAGCCACCGCGTTGCCGCGCTCCTTGTCATAGCCGCCCTTCATATAGTCCTCCACGGCGGTTTTGGTGTACCAGCCGGGAGCCATATAGGATTCCTGCAGACCCAGATCAAGGTACATCGTCTGTGTCACGCCGCCCTCAAATTTGGTGTTGGCTCTCGCCTCGTAGCTCATAATGATCAACTGAGGGATGCCGACACAGGCAACAACCATCGCGGCGGCAAAGGCAATGCTCTGCCACTTCTTCTCCTTGACGCTGTGGATGAGAAGCATTGCGGCAAAGGCGACGAGATAAATCAGGTTATTGTATTTCACAATAACGGATAATGTCAGAAGACAGCCCGCGGGAATGATCCATACATAGCGGTTTGTCTGGAAATACTTGATGAGGAAGAGGCTTGCCCAGACAGCGGAAGCCATACCGGTAATGTTTCCGTAGGCAAAGGTGCAGAGGAAAATCGGCTGGAAGCAGACAGCAAGCAGCAGAATCGTGATAAACTCAATGCTTTTTCTCTTAAAGAGCAGCTTTGAGATCCGTGCCATTGCCACATACGCGGAAGCAAGGGCGAAAACGTTGACGACCTGAACGGGCATGGAGCTGTCCGTGCCGCAGATGCGGTAGATGATCTCGGAGAAAAACACAAAGCCAAGCTGGAAGGGGAAGAAGTTGAAGTAGTTGTGACCGTTGTAGTATTCGCTGAAGTAGAAGCCGGAGTTATCGAGGAACTTGGAAAAGTCATCCTTTGCGGCGCCGGTTGCTGCCTCAAACAGGTTGGCGCTGTCTGCGGCGGGGATGGAGGTGACGGAATAGATCCAGATGATTCCGAGCAGCGCCGCCCAGCCGCCGAGCGCGATCTCCATGATCCGGAGATCTATTTTGGCGAAGAAGTCATAAAACCGTCGCAGCCAGAAGAGCAGCGCGACAAAGACGGCGGTGAAGAAGAGGTTGAGAATCACGTTGTCCGCCTGAAAGATGACGACCTCGCTGACGAACTGTGCCTTGTCAAAAACACAGGTCTGGAAAAAGCTCATAATGGCGATGTACCCGAACGCGAGGAAGATCAGCAGGCAGAGAATATTGACGACAATAAACTCCAGCCTGTTTTGGGAGCGGATCGTTGACACGGTTTCCGCCTTTTTTTCGGAAGCGGATTTGTTTTTTGATTTACTTGTTTTTTGTTTACTCATGGGGATTGATTAGAACTCCTTTTTTACGGAACGCTCAAACAGACGTCTGATGCAGTCCTCAATATCGGCGCCCTCAAAGAGCACCCTGTAGACGCTCTCCACGATAGGCATATCTACATGATATTCCTGACCGAGCAGGAATAGCGCTTTGGATGTCATGACACCCTCGGCGAGTTTTTCGAAACGCACGCCTCTGATCAAGTCCTCGCCGAATTTGCGGTTGTGGCTCCAGGGGGAGAACAGCGTCGCTTCGTAGTCGCCCAGGTGACAGAGACCGTATGCGCTGAATTCGTTGCCGCCCAGCGCCTTTATCAAGCGCGCGATTTCTCTGGTGCCGCGCGCCATGAGAGCGCCTTTCAGCGACGTGTAGTGCAGCCCGTCCAGAATACCCGCCGCGATACCGACGACGTTTTTTGCCGCCGCTCCGATTTCGCTGCCGATCAAGTCCGTGCCGAGATAGAAACGGATCAGGTCGCTGTTGAATTCGCCCACCAGTCTCTTTTTAACGTCCTGATTCGCGCTGTCAATGACCATGCAGTTGGGGATTCCCTTGACATAATCCTGCGGATGACCGGGGCCGACCCAGACGGCGACAGGCGTTTTTTCTTCGTCCACAAAATCGCCGACGACCTGCGTGAGACGTTTTCCCGTAGAAACCTCAACGCCCTTCATGCAAAGGACGATGATTTTGCCTTCAAGATCATTTTTGGCGATATCCGCCATGTAAGAGCGCAGATGCTGGGAGGAGATTGAGATGACAATCACCTCGGCGTGACCGACCGCCTCCGCCAGATCGCTCGTCACCCTGATGGAGTCAGGAAAACTCAGGTAATCATTTTTTCGCTCGTTTTTGAGTTGGATAAACTCGGGCGCGTTTTCAAGTCCGCTGCTGATGACATCGTGGCCGATTTTGTCAAGGTACCACGCGATGCAGCTGCCCCAGCGGCCGCAGCCCAGAACTGAAATCTTCATAACTTGCTCCTGAAAGAAAAAATATGGATGTAATAAAATGGTAAAAAATTGCCGCAAAAAAAACCCGCCCGACCGTATGATTCAGTAAATAACCTGCCTACGAGTAGAACAGGTGGGTGCCCACCTTTGAGCTTCAGGCTCCCTTCTTCCAAAAAGTGGGAGGTCTGCACACCACTCAAAGAGTAAAAGCTCCCGATTTAAGAGTTGTAGGGTTATTTTAAAATCATTCACGCATCGGGCAGGCGGTAAACCAATCTGGTTATCGCATATGAGAAGGCGGGGAGCGCTTCCCATAAGAACCGAACGAATATTGAATTGTTTCTTTACATACATTCTACATTGTTTTTTCTTTGAAGTCAAGTATTATATTATAATGTGTGACTAAAAAATTTTGCCGCTAATTTAAAAGTTTGCGGCCACCAATGAGAAATCAGACGATTTCTAAAAACTTTTGAAATAATCAAAAAAAAGTGTTGACAATCAACAATAACTGTGATATAGTATAACCATCAAATCAATAACGACTTCCTTTCTATGTGCTTGATTACTCCATAAAATTACCTAAAAACCGACGGTTCTCCTCCGTCGGTTTTTACGTTTCTGAGATAAATAGTTAAGCTTTTGAAATACTACTTGTTTTTTTATTTTTCGGAAGTTATAATCAAATTGTCCATATAGTATGAGAAAGTATGCGCAGGGGTTGCATTATGAGGGCTTTTGACAAACTGCCTCGTGAGTTTCAGAACGACGAGGTCAGGGTTTATTACGATATACTTCAGAAAAAACGCGCTTCCATTGTGTTGAAACGAATTTTTGATATTTTCATCTCTCTGGTCTTGCTGGGGATCCTTCTGATTCCCATTGCCGTGATCGCCGTCGCGGTGAAGCTCGACTCCAAGGGACCTGTTATGTTCAGGCAGGAGAGGGTGACGAGGTACGGAAAGGTTTTTCGTATTTTTAAGTTCCGCACGATGGTCGTCAACGCCGAAAGCCTCGGTTCCATGGTGACGACGGACAGTGACAGCCGCGTCACAAAAATCGGCAGAACGCTGCGCAAGTACCGCCTTGACGAGCTGCCGCAGGTCTTTAATGTCCTTGCGGGCAGTATGTCGGTTGTCGGCACGCGTCCGGAGGTCCCGAAATATGTCAGGCAGTATGAGGATGCGTATTACGCGACCCTGCTTCTGCCCGCGGGCATCACCTCGCTCGCCTCGATCATGTATAAGGACGAGGAAAAGCTGCTTGCCTCTCACGAGGACGCGGATAAGGTGTATATAGAAAAGATACTGCCCGAAAAAATGAAGTATAACCTAGAATACACGAAGAGCTTTGGTTTTGGCTCTGATATCAGACTGATGTTCAAAACAGTCAGAGAGGTCTTGCACTGAACACGGATACAGGAGTTGCTGTCATGACAGGTTTCAGAAAAATGCTGAATAATTCGTCGTTGTTCCGCACGGTTTATATTATCGATCTGTTTTTCTGTATGATCTCCTTCGTGCAGGTTCTCGCCTATGTGCTGCTGGTTCCCCTGTTTTGCTGGGGAATGCGTCTGGTGTATGTCAACCAGAAGCGGTATGCCACTTTTACGCGTCTGCGCTTTGGGATTTGGATAATGGCGTTTTTGATTTTTTCGCTGTTTTCCACGCTGATCAATGTTTCCGTCACGCTGTTCTACAGTTGCCTGATGTTTCTTCATGTGCTGCTGTGCTTTGTGGTTTTTTACGGGATGCATACCGAGCCTGACCTCGATTTCCGCAGGGAGCTTGATATGATCGCGAAGATCCTGATCGTTCTCAACACACTGTTCAACTTTGTCGGTTTCTTTTGTCTTTTGTTCGGCATCCATTTTTCCTATGATTTCAACGACCTGTATTTCGTGCGGTTTCCCGTTTATGAGAACCGTTTCACAGGCGTTTTCTTCAATCCGAACTGGCTCGGCTTTTCTGCTGTGGTTGCCGTTGTCTGCTGCCATTTTCTCAGCAAGCCGTCCATGGAGAATGTCCGTCCGCGCCGCATTATCGGAAGAGGCTTTCTGGTGACCTGCGCGATCATCAATCTTTTCGCGCTGATTCTCTGTGATTCCAACGCCGCCTTCGTGCTGATGCTGGGCTACGTTGCCGTCTATGTGACCTACATCTTTTTCGAGACCCGCACGGGACTGACGCCGTCAAAGGTGATACTCCGCATCCTTTCCCTGGTGCTTGTGATTGCGGTTTTCATCGGCGCCTCGATGATTTTCCGCACTGTGTTCAAGGCGGGCTTCGCTGCCGTTACCTCCAAGACAAACGCGCTGGTTGACGTTCTGTTTGACGATGAGAAGATCATCAAGGAGATCGCCGACGGCGATACGCAGGCGGAGGAGTCCGAGCAGGCGGTCACCTTTAACCACGAGAATAAGAACATCGACAGCGGCAGATTCAAGCTTTGGAAGGAATCCATTGACCTGTTCAAGATTTCTCCGATCATCGGGATCGCGAACGGCAATATCATCGTCTACAGCGAGGAATATCTCAACGGGGCGGTGACGTTCAGCTATCATAACAGCGACCTTCACAACGGCTTTTTAACGATCCTTGTTTCAACGGGAGTGATCGGCGCGCTATTGTTCGGCACCTTTGGGTTCCGTTTTGCGAAGCACGCTGCTCAGCATCTCTTTCTGCGGAGGAAAACCGTGCGTGACGAGGTTTATCCCTGTTTGTTCGCGTTTTTATCCGCGTATCTTGCCTACGCGTTTTTTGAGAAGGCGCTTTTGTACGATATTTCCTTCCTGGTAATGTGGTTCTGGCTGATGATGGGCTACACCGGCTGCTACGTCGCCAAGTACGAGCACCTGATCGAAACGCGCTACCTTTTCCACCAGCAACGGATTCGCAGGACATTGCTGTAAAAGTCTTGTATAATTTCATATTTTGATGTATAATAACCATAGATTCCTATTATCTGTGGTTATTTTTTTCGTTGGTGATGAGAATATGAAGCTTTTTCTGAAAAGAGATACTTCTGCCGACAACGGCTGTTTTACGGTGTTTGACGAGACGGGGGAGGAAAAATACCGCGTGCTTGCTTTACCGTCCAAGCTGATAGCCAAGCAGCGTTTTACGGTAACGGATACCAGCGGCGCGGTCGCGGCGAGGATCAGGAGGCTGCCGATCGTCGGAACCCGCACCTATGTTCTCAAATTCGGCGGGCGTCACGTGACCTTTGTGATGTTTTCCGCCGCCGCGGGAGGACACTCCTATTTCTACGGGAGCAACTGGTGTGTTTCGGGAGAGATCTACACGGGAAATTTCAGCATCATCGACGTGGACAAAACCTTGATTTTAGAGCACAGAAAGCACGCGGCTTACCGTGAGCTGCTCATTCCCAACAGGGAAAACGAGCTGTTTTGCGTTGCGGCGTCCGTGTGCGCCAATCTAATCAATACGGTCGAGAGTCCTGCTCTGCAGGCTGTCTGACTCAATATTATTCAGGAGGAATGAATTATGGACAAGCTGCTTCACCTGTTAAGCAAAAACTCGCAGTTCACTGTTGCGGAGCTTTCCGCGATGCTCGGAGAGTCGGAGGAGACCATCAGCGCCCGCATCGGAGAGTACGAACGCAAGGGCATCATCAAGGGTTACCAGGCGGTTGTCAACTGGGAGGACGTTGGAAGAACCAGCTACGTAGAGGCGCTCATTGAATTGAAGGTCGCGCCGAAGAAGGAAACAGGATTTGACGACATGGCGAAGCTTTGCATGGCGTTTGACGAGGTTGAGGCGGTTTACCTGATGGCAGGCGTGTACGATTTCGCGCTGATCGTCAGGGGAGAGACGATGCAGGATATCGGAATGTTTGTCGCGAAAAAGCTCTCCACCATCGACGGCGTTCTTTCCACGGGAACCCACTTTATCATGCGCCGCTATAAGGACAGGGGCATCAACCTGTTTGACGCGGATAATCAAGCTGACGAGAGGAGTTTAATTCTCTGATGGACTATACAAAGTATTTGAACCGCAGTATTCAGTCGATAGAGCCTTCGGGAATACGGAAATTTTTTGATATCGCCAACGAGATGGAGAATGTCATTTCCCTGAGTATCGGCGAACCCGACTTCCAGACTCCGTGGCATATCCGTGACGAGGGTATCCGCAGTCTGGAAAAGGGAAGGACCTGGTATTCGCCGAACCGCGGCTTTTCCGACTTGCTGCAGGAGATCTCCAACTACTATCAAAGGCGCTTCGGCGTTACATATGACCCCAGGAAGCAGGCGCTTGTCACCGTCGGCGGCAGCGAGGCGATCGACCTCACCTTCCGCACACTGGTCGGAGAGGGGGACGAGGTGATCATTCCCCAGCCCGCTTTCGTTTGTTACGAGCCGCTCACCCTGATGGCAGGCGGTACGCCCGTCATTATCAATACCAAGAACGAGGATAACTTCCGCCTCAGAGCGTCGGATCTGCGCGCGGCGATTACCGACAAGACCAAGCTGCTTGTGCTGCCGTTCCCCAACAATCCCACCGGCGCGATCATGGAGCGCCATGACCTCGAGCAGATCGCGGAGGTCTGCATCGAGAAGGATATTCTCGTCCTCTCCGACGAGATCTACTCGGAGCTTACCTACGGCGGAAGGGACCATGTTTCCATCGCCTCTGTCGAGGGAATGTATGAGCGCACCATTGTCATCAACGGATTTTCGAAATCCTATGCCATGACGGGATGGCGGCTGGGCTACGCGCTCGGCCCCATTGAGATCATTTCCCAGATGACCAAGCTGCACCAGTACGGCATTATGTCCGCGCCCACCACCGCGCAGTATGCCGCGATTGAGGCGTTGCGCAACGGTGACAGGGACGTTTCCAAGATGCGCGACGAGTATGATATGCGCCGCCGTCTGGTGGTGGATTCCTTCAATGAGATGGGACTCACCTGCTTCGAACCGCTGGGAGCGTTCTACGTGTTTCCCTGCATCAAGTCCACGGGACTGAGCTCCGAGGAGTTCTGCACCCGTCTGATCATGGAGAAGCACGTTGCCGTTGTACCCGGCAGCGCGTTCGGCAAGTGCGGAGACGGCTTTGTCAGAGTCTCCTATTCCTATTCGCTCAAGCACCTCAAAACGGCGCTCGCGCGAATCAAAGAGTTTCTTGAGGAGCTGAAGAATGGAAATTAAGGTCAAGGCGCCCGCAAAAATCAATCTCACTCTTGAGGTGTTGGGCAAGCGTCCCGACGGCTATCACGAGATCGCCACCGTTATGCAGGCGGTAGATCTGCACGACGTGATTACCCTCACCGACAATGACAGCGGCAGGGTGACCATATCCTGCAATTACGAGGGAGTGCCGTGCGACGACAGCAACATCTGCTTCAAGGCGGCATACCGCTTTTTTGATTACTGCAAGATGGATGTGAAGGGCGTCCATATCGATATTGACAAGCGGATTCCCGCGCAGGCGGGACTGGCGGGAGGAAGCACCGACGGCGCCGCGGTGATAATGGGACTCAACGCCATGTTTCATACCATGCTCAAGCCCGCGGAGATGTGCGCGATCGGGGAGAGAGTCGGCGCGGACGTACCCTTTTGTGTAGAGGGCGGCACCAAGCTCTGCACGGGTATCGGCACCACCATCAAAAAGCTGCCGAGCTTCCAGTGCTCGGATATTGTCATCTGTAAGCCATCCACGGTAAGTGTTTCCACAGGCGCCGCCTACAGCAAGGTGGACGCCCTTCCGCCTCACCCGTCCTATACCGACGAGATGGTGAAGGCGCTCTACAGCCGCGATATGTTCATGATTTCCACCACGCTTTTCAATGATTTCGAGGTGGCGCTTCAAATTCCTGAGGTCAACGAAATCAAGCGCGTCATGCTCTCCTGTAAGGCGAGGGGCGCGGGAATGAGCGGCTCCGGTTCGGCGGTGTTCGCCGTATTCACATCCTCGGGCAGAGCAAAGAAGTGCTATGAAAAGCTCAGGGAAACCTACCCCGAAACATTTTTGTGCAAGCCGCAGAAAATCGGCTGCGCAGTTGATTAATACGACGAAAGCCTGTCCATACTCTTGTTGAAAGGACAGGTTTTTCTTATGAAATTATGGCTCAGATCCGCGTGTACCGCGTTCGTACTCACCGTTTTATTTTCTCTCTTGCCGTTTCAGGCGGATTGCCGGGATATTGCCGACAATACCTTCCGCCTGCATATCCTCGCCAATTCCGACTCGCAGGCTGATCAGACGCTGAAGCTCCTTGTCAGGGACAGGGTGCTTTGTTATACGGCCGCGCTGTTTCGGTCCGCGCCCGACAAGGAGTCGGGAATGAGGGCGGTCAGAGAGCATTTACAGGATATTGCCAATGCCGCCTATGACGAGGTGCTGTTACAAGGCTATGACTACCCCGTTCGGGCGGAGGTGACGCGGATGTATTTTACTACCCGTTATTACGACGGCTACACGCTGCCGCCGGGCGACTACGACGCACTGCGTCTCTCCATCGGAAAAGCGGAGGGACACAACTGGTGGTGCGTCATGTACCCGTCTCTTTGTCTGTCCTCCGCCGGGGAGCGCGAGAGCCGCGTGAGGGAGGTCTATACAGAGGAGGAGTACAGCGAAGTCACCGACAGCGGAGTGCAGTATAAATTCAAGCTGCTGGAGTGGTGGGAGAGCCTGCAAAATATTTTCCGATAAACCGATTTTGCCCCATCGGGGCGTGATGAAAAGACAAACAGATACAAGAGGTGATAAGATGCTTCGCTTTATTCTCGGAAAAAGCGGAACCGGCAAGACGACAGAGCTTTACCGGCTGATTCGGGAAAAGGTCAGTCAGGGGAAGAAGAAGCTGATAGTGCTGATCCCCGACCAGATCAGCCTGGAAACCGAAAAAGCGGTACTGGAGCTGCTCGGCGCCGCCGACAAACAGCTGGTCAATGTATTCGGTTTTAACAAGCTGTGCCGTTTTGTCTATGAACAGACGAAAAATCCGCAGGGTCTGGCAATTGACAGCGGTACCCGCGCGGTGATTATGAGCCGTGCTCTCGACGATCTGGACGGAGAGCTGCGCCTGCTTCACACAAAGAATAACAAGAGCCTGACGCGGCTCATGCTCGACGCGCTGACCGAGTGCAAAAAAGGGGGCGTCGGAACAGAGGCGATGCGTCTCGCCTCTCAGAATCCCGAGATAGCGGGAACCGCCCTGCAAAAGAAGCTGCTCGATACCGCCGATATTTTTGATGTGTTCAGCGGCAGGCTGGCGCAAACGCATATCGACCCCCTCGACGACCTCGACCGCGTGGTGGAGATCCTGCGCACCCATACGGAGGTTTTTGAGGGCTTTACCGTGTTCATCGACGGCTACAGCGGGTTTACGGCGCAGCAGCTGAGGCTGGTGGAGCATATGCTTTTGCACTGCGAGGAGCTGGTGCTGACACTCACGCTCGATCCGCTCTGCATCCGTGAGGAGGGGGTATTCGCTACGCCCGTCCGTACCTACAACCGCGTCAGGCACTTCGCGCAAAGCCGGGGCGTTAAGATATTAAAGCCGATCGAATGCAATGACTGCCTTCGCTTTCACAACGAGGAGCTGTCACTGCTGGAAGCGGGCGTGTTCCGCGGCGGCGAGGATTTTGAAATATCCGAAGCCGCACCCGAGGGAATCTTCCTCTATCCCGCTGACGATGCCTATGACGAGTGTGAATACGCCGCGCGTGAAATCAAAAAGCTGATTCTTCGGGGGGATTACCGATACGCGGATATCGGCGTCATCACCCGTGACACAAAGCTCTACAGCGGCGTGATAAATGCGATTTTTGACAAATACGAGATCCCGTATTTTCTTGATGAACACAAGGATCTGGACGTTAAGCCAGTCGCCCGCGCGGTCAACGCGGTATTCCGCATCCTGCTCAATAGCTTTGAGAGAGAGGATATGCTTCTCCTGCTCAAAAGCGGTTTGCTCCCGTTTACCGATAGTGAGATCCGCGATTTTGAGGATTACATATTTGTGTGGGACATTGACAACGCGGGATTCAAAAAGCCCTTTACCCAAAGCTCCCGCGGCTTTGGAGAGGTGCCTGCGTCCGATCCCAAGCGCGACAACGCGGAGAAGATCCGCAAAACCGTAACGGACGCTTTGCTGCGTTTCAGGGACGACTGCAGGGAGCTGACGGCGGGTGAGATGACCGAGCGCCTTTATTCTCTATTGACAGAGGATTTCGGCGTGCGTAAGGGAATCGACCGTCTGTGCCAAAGACTCGAAAACGGCGTTTCCACGGACGTTTCGGAGGAACAGGTACGCATCTGGGAGCTGGTGGTCAAAGCGCTTGACCGCTTCCGTGAGGCGCTGGGCGGCGAGAGGCTGAGCCTGCGCCGCTATTATGAGCTGCTTTCGCTCGAGCTTTCCGCCATCGAGTTCGCCGAGATTCCGCGTTACCTCGATTCCGTGATCATCACCAACGCCCAAAGGGTGAGAGATCCCCGCTATAAGGCGGTGTTTCTGATAGGCTGCAGCGAGGGCAGCTTTCCTGCCAATCCGCAGAGCGGCGGACTGTTTTCGGACTATGAGCTGCAGACGCTCTCGGAGTTTGACCTGAAAATGACTGACAGCCCCGTCGATTTTGTCAGCCTCGAGATCTTCATGGCATATAATTGCATGGCGGCAGCCTCCGATCTGCTTTTTCTCTCTTATCCCAAGCTGGCGCTGTCCTCTGCAGGAGAGGAGAGCGCGGGCGGCAGGCTCAAGCCCTCCGTATTGGTGGACGAGCTGAAAAAGGTGTTCCCGAACATCAAACCGACTGTGTTTGCCCGTAAACCATACGAGGAGATGCTTGTCACCCGTGCGACGGCGTTTGAAGCGTACGCTGCCTCGCTGACGGACGAAAACGCAGACCTTTCCGCGCTGCGTGAGGTGTTTGCAGGAGATGCGGGATACGCCGCAAGGCTGGAGGCAGTGGAGGACGCCGTGGAGGGGAGGCCGTTCATGCTCTGTGACAGGGACAGCGCAGACCGTCTGTTCGGAAAAACCCTTGATAACTCCGCCTCCAAGGTACAGACCTTCTATCAATGCCCGTTCCGCTATTTCTGTGCCTACGGACTGCGCGTGGACGAGAGGCGCAAGGCGGAGATCAATCCCATCGAGAGGGGCAATCTGGTTCACAGGGTGCTGGAGGATTTCTTCAATATCTACCGCGCGAAAAGCGAGTACGCCGTGCTGCGGCCGGATGAGATCAGGGAATTTGTGGAGAAGGAGTACAAGGCATACCTTGAAGCGTATATGGGCGGTATGGAGGACAAGGACGGCGCCTTCGCTTTCCAGCTCGAAATGCTGATGGACAAGACCGTAAAGGTGATACAGTACGTATCAGAGGAGCTTGCGAACAGTCCCTTTGACGTGGAGGACACAGAGCTGGATTTTCCCAACGATATGCTTGGCTACAGCTACACACTGCCCGACGGCCATGAGATCCGCATCCGCGGCAAGGTGGACAGGGTTGACAGCTCTGTGCAGAACGGAAAAAAATACATCCGCATTATTGACTACAAATCCAAGTCAGCCGGTAAGGGCTTCAGCCTTACCGAGGCATATTACGGCCTTGATTTGCAGATGTTGATCTATTTGATCGCCATCACACGCAACGGTGCCTATCGTTACGGGGATTTCACTCCGGGCGGTGTGCTCTATTCCAATGTTTTGTTCAATGGCTTTTCCGAGTCGGAGGCAAAGGGAAAAAACACCGCGGAGCTGATTCGGGAAGCTTTCATGCTCAGGGGTCTGTATCTTAATGAAAAAAAGTTCAGCATTGCCTGCAAGGACAGCTTCAAGACTCGCGGGAGCACCAAGGTCAGCGCGACTGAGCTGGAAACCGTTTTCAAAAAGGTGGATTTGTTGATCAAGGAGATGGGCGAGAGCCTGTACGAGGGCGTGATTCCCGCGCAGTCGCTGCGTCAGGGTGCTTCCACGACCTGCGATTACTGCGCCTATCCCGACGCTTGTTCCTATCACAGGAGCGAACCGAAGAAAAATATCTTTGAGGTGGAGCACAACAAAAAACGGGAATACGTTCTCAGTAAGATGAAGGAGGATGTTGACGCGTCCGAGACAAGGGAGGTGAACGGAAATGAGTGAGATTAAATGGACAGACGCCCAGAGAAAGGCGATCGACTCGCGCGGTACGGTGCTTGTTTCTGCAGCGGCCGGCTCAGGAAAAACCGCTGTTCTCGCGCAGCACGTGATCGAAATGATCACAGGCGACGATGCGGTTGACGTAGACAAGCTCCTTGTTCTCACCTTTACGCGCGACGCGGCGGCGGAGATGAGGACGCGTATTCAGAAGCGGCTCGACAAGCTGATGACGTCGGGTCAGGGAGGAGCAAATCTGCTGCGCCAGAAGCAGAAGCTCTACAGCGCTCACATCTCCACCACAGACAGCTTTTGCTCTTCTCTTGTCAGGGAGCATTTTTCCGCGCTCGGCATCGCTCCTGATTTTCGTATCGCCGGCGATGACGAAATCGCGACTCTCGGTGAAAAAGCTCTCGACGCCGCGATGGAGCCTTTCTACCTTTCCAATTCGCCTGATTTCAGAAAGCTGCTGCGCGCCTTCGCCTCCGGCAACAGCGACAGGGGGCTGCGCAAGGCGGTTCTGAGTCTGCACCGCTTTTTACAGAACCAGCCGTTTCAGTCCGAGTGGATGGACGAAATGGTGAAGCGTTACACACAGATGCGCTTTGCCGAAACCGAGTGGGCGGAGGAGTGCTTCCGCTCTCTGCCTGTTGAGCTTGCGGGCCTGAAGGTGCAGACGGAGAAATACCTCGGTGAAGTGCCCGAAAAAGTCAAAGAACAGCTGACGCCCCTGTCGGAGTGGGATCTGCGTTCTCTGGAGAGGCTGCAAAAGGCGCTGGAAGACAGCTGGAAGTCCTTTTGCGACGAGGGCGAAAAGCTGTTCCGCACGGCGGATTACCCCGGGAACCCGACGTTCGACGAAAAGACACTCAAGAACATCAAAACCAAGGTGGAAAATGTGACGCGATGCCGCGACGCGGTGCGTGACACGGTTGTCGGCTATCTCAGCGCGGACGACCAGCTGCGGGAGCTGAGCGGACTGATGGTCACCCTCAGCGAGCTTGTCAGAGCCTTTGACAGGGAACTGAGCGTGCAGAAGGAAAGGCGCGGGGTCAAGACCTTTTCCGACGTCAGCCTTCTGGCAGTGCGCCTTCTCGCCGAGAGCTGCGGAAAGGGGGACGCCGATTTCTGCACGGGAGGCTTTTATTACCGCAGGACGCCGCTCGCAAAAGAGCTTTCCTCACGGTTTTTCCAGGTGATCATTGACGAGTACCAGGACGTCAACCTTATTCAGGAGGTCATCTACAACTGTGTTTCCGACCTGGGAAGGAACCTCTTTATGGTCGGTGATATCAAGCAGAGCATCTACGGCTTCCGTCAGTCCAAGGCTAAGCTCTTCGCCGATAGAAGGAGCCGTTACCGGCCCTACGACAGCGAAGATCCGCATTATCCCGCTCTTATTTTCCTGAGCGAAAACTTTCGCAGCAGTCAGCAGGTCTGCAGTACCGTGAACTTTATTTTCTCGCGTCTGATGAACGGCTACACACCGGAGGAATACCTCAATTTCGGTGCGGCAGGCTATCGGAACGACGAGCGCCGCAACACGGAAATCGCTCTGATCGACAGGAAACAATTCTCGGACAGCTATTCCGGCGCCGCCCTGGAGGCGCGCTATACCGCCAATCGGATTTGGCAGATGATTCACTCGGGCGTGACCGTCAAAGACGGAGACACCGAGCGCCCGATTACTTTCCGGGACTTCGCCGTGCTGATGCGTGCCAAGAACGCCGCATCTTCCGAGGAGGAGAACAAGCAGAAGGGCAGCGCGGAGTTTGTGAAGCAGCTCGCCCGATACGGCATCCCTGCCTACTGCGAGGAAAGCGAGAATTTCTTCCAGTCGCAGGAAATCCGTCTGGTGCTCAATCTGCTGCGCGTGATCGATAACCCGACCAACGACATCGCCATGCTCGCGGTCCTGCTCAGCCCTCTGTTCGGCTTTACCCCCGATGATATGGCGGTGCTGCGCCTCGGCAATCAGCGCGCCTCACTCTACCGCTGTTTGCATATCTGCCGGGAGGATGACAGCGAGACAGGAAGAAAGAGCGACCGCTTCCTGACAGGTCTGAGCCGTCTGCGCGACCTCGCCGCCGTCAGCGGCGTGGATGAATTGCTGGAGTCGGTGTATGAGCGCACGGCCGTAATTGCCGTTACCACCGCCATTGCAGGCGGGAAAGCGCCTTCACGCAACCTCGATCTGCTGCGCGTCTACGCGAGAAAATTCGCCGCTAACGGTTACAAAACTCTCTCTGATTTCAACAGCTACATAGACAGGCTGATGAAGAACGAGAAAAAGCTCGCGTCCGCGTCAAATACGCAGGGAGACACAGCGGATTGCGTACAGGTGATGAGTATCCACAAGTCCAAGGGTCTGGAGTTCCCCGTTTGCTTCCTTGCAGACACGACGCGCGAGTTTAATCTGATGGAATTGCGAGAGCCGATTCTTATGGACAGTGAGGCGTTTGTGGGTATCAAGCCATATGTGAATTACAAGAGGGTCTCCACTGCTCCTTACAACGCTGTCACCATGAGAAAGAAGCGCGAGAACGCCGAGGAGGAGCTGCGAATGCTGTACGTTGCCCTCACACGCGCCAAGGAAAAGCTGATCATTGTCGGCACGACGGAGGATCCTGAGAAAAAGCTTCTGAAAAGCATTGCAGACAAAACCGTCAGAGGGGATTTCTCCGAAAAGGATGTCCTTTCCGCCAAATGTATGCTGGAGTGGATCCTGCTTTGCGCCGCGGTGAACCCTTCCACCGCACGTATTTTTGATGACAGCCGAGAGGGAGGAAAGAGCGAAGCCGAGTGGATCCTTCGTAAGATTAACACAGAAGAAGAGCTGTATTCCGCGCAGACAGCGGAAGAAAAAGCTGAAAATAATTCTAATTTGGAAATAAAATTGGATTACCTTGAGATCCTTCGCCGCAATCTCGCGTTTGTCTATCCCGACGCGGATATCATTGGCGTGCCGCAAAAGATCAATCCCTCGCAGGTGTCGCACAGCGAAAACAGGGAATTCACCCGTCGCGCGCTGGTGGTTCCCTCGTTCGCAAAGGATGCGGAAAAGCGCAGTCCCGCCGAAATCGGAACCGCGCACCACGAGTTTTTGCACTACTGTGATTTCAGCCTCGCCCGTGAGGATGTGGAGCAGGAGATCGGGCGTCTGCTGGAAACAGAAAAGCTGACGCAGCGGCAGTGTGACTGCCTTGACAGAGAGAAGCTCCGCGCGATTCTGCACGGAGAGCTTTTCGAAAGGATAATCGGAGTGATGAGCAAAAACTCACGGAATGTATTCCGTGAAAAGCAGTTCACCGTTTTCGTGCATCCTTCTCTGACCGTGACAGACGGCAGGGAGTTCCGACCGGACAGAAAGCAGATCGTGGACGGCGAGGTGGATCTCGTGTTTATTGAGGACGGCGCACTGGTGATAGTCGATTACAAGACCGACCGTGTAAAGGAGACAGAGGAGCTGCGCCGCCACAAGCCCCAGCTGGATTTGTATGAACAGGCGATGACGCAGGTGTTCGGACTGCCCGTCAAAGAGAAGATCATCTTTTCCGTCACGCTCAACGATTATATCACCGTATAGGCGGCTGGATATCATACAAGCAAAAAACATCACCCGATACAGAGCTGTGTCGGGTGATGTTTTTTCTAGAAAAGCTGAATCATACTTGTTCCTTGAATATCTGTTGCGTTAAATTTCCGCATAACAGCTGTTTTAACTTTTTATCAAGGATTTTTGGGAACCTCTAAAAATTCCTTACCGCGCATAAGCACGAAATCTTCACGGCATAATTCTGCCATAAATCTTCCGCACTTCTGCACGACATTGAATTATTAGAGATTCCCTTTTGACAAAAATCGAATGTATCCACAAGCCCGGAAAGAAGTATCTTACTCCGTTCTCAATGCGTTCTCCATTCTTATCGGCTGACCGATAGGGTAGGTCAATTCGTATTCCGCGAGGTACATCTGCAGCGCCGTTGCGTCGGCGATGTCAATGAT
>ONSE01000033.1 GCA_900320415.1 uncultured Eubacteriales bacterium | reverse complement strand
GATTTAAAAAACGCGTAAACGGACGGTCATCTCACCCAAAAAGTTTTTGTCCGCGATTTAAAAAACGCGTAAACGGACGGTCATCTCCCCAAAAAAGTTTTAGTCCGCGATTTAAAAGTGTTGTGTTTGGGAGGAATTTGTAGTATAATACAGTATATGTGTGTTTTTTTCGCGAGAACAAAAAGGTATGGAAGGTTACAGGCTGTGCAGGACACTGAATGACAGCCGACAAAAACAGGGGGTGTGTCAACTTTGGTATCCCGCTCAGACCTCGACAATTTTGATGAAAGCTTATCACGCAGAGAACCGCCGAGAAGCAGACAGGGCTCACGTCCGTCATCGCAGCGCCCATCCTCCCGCCGACCGTCGCCGCAGAGACCCGCGTCACAGCGGCCGGCGACGCAGCGCAGGGCCGTCCAGAACGGAAGGCCGGTATACCGAAGCGCAAGCGCGCGCAGAAGGCGCGAGGCACAGCGCAGGCGCATGATGCGCAACAGGGTAATCATTATTCTCATCGGCATCGGGCTTCTGGCGGCAGTGATTCTGCTGCTCACGATGATGTTCAGAGGCTGCTCAACCGAGGAGCCGAAGGAGAAGGTGTCCACCGACACGATCCAGCAGCAGGAGGCGGCGAACGGCACAGCGCAGGCGGAAACGCCGACCCAGCCGGAAGCCGGCGACGACTTGTCACCGACGTATTTCAAGACGCCCGTGATCAAGGATGACAACACGACGGGTGAGGTAATTTATTCGGACTACTTCTGGAACCGACAGTGCTTTGAGCTGTTCGGCGGCGGCGACGAGAGCGCCGCGACCTATGCGGAGACGATCAACACGCTGGCGGCAAAGCTCAGCGGCATCCAGGTTTACGACATGATGATTCCGACGAGCGCGGAATATTATATGCCCGACCGACTGAAAACGGGCGAGTCGCAGTCCAATTCACAGTCGCAGAACATCAAGACGGCTTACTCCAAGATGAACACAAGCGTAGTCAAGCCGATCAATATTTACAACTACCTTGCCGACCACAACGGCGAGTATCTGTATTTCAAGTCCGACCACCACTGGACGGGACTGGGAGCGTATTACGGCTACAAGGCGTTTGCCGACACCAACAAGCTGCCCGTGCTGGATCTGAGTACCTGCACGGAAAAGACGGTAGACGGCTTCCGCGGCAGCTTCTCGATCAACTGTCCCAATGTGGATTCCGATACGGTACACTACTGGACGCTGCCCTATCAGGTGACGATGGACATCACCGCCGAGGGCGGAGAGACGTACCAGTATGAAAGTCCCTATGCCGAGGGCGTGTTCGGCGAGGGCAATTCCACCTATCTGATCTTTATTTCGGGCGACAACCCGCTCACCGTGCTCAAGTCGAGCTCACCCAGCGCACAGTCGGGCAAGAAGGTGGCGGTCATCAAGGAGAGCTTCGGCAACGCGTTTGTGCCGTATCTCACCTACAATTATTCCGAGGTTCACGTCATGGATCTGCGCACCTTCCGTGACAACATCGGAAAGAGTGTGCAGACCTACTGTCAGGAGAACGGCATCACCGACCTGATCTTCAGCAACGGCGTCATGAGCGCGAACGCGCAGCTGCAGCTGGACAGCATGACAGGGCTGTTTGATTGACGATTATTTGATTTTGGGATTATGAGGGGACAATGAGGAAAGGAGGCAGCGGCATGATCGCGGACAATGTCAAGGTATCGCTGTTCGGCAACATCGGCGACGGACTTTATTCCGCCTACATCAGTACAAACGGCTCGTCGAACCGCAGCGCTTATGTGGTGACGCGAAAGGAGCCGAAGGATTATTTTGACGGCGTTGTGGTCGCTGTTGCCGAATTTGAGGGACTGGAGGGCGAGCGCCCGATCGTCTCCACCTACGGCGAGGTGTTCTATGAACCTGAGCTGCGCAAGCGGCTCGCGAGGCTGCGGAACATCAAGCTCAGGTCTATCCGTTGTCTGTATGAAAAATCCTGCGGCGGCATTATCTTCTACAAGACGCGGCAGAATACAAAAATCCTGCTGGTCAAGAACAACAACGGCAGGTACTGGAGCTTCCCGAAGGGCCACATTGAGGACGGAGAGACCGAGCAGCAGACGGCTGTGCGGGAGATCAAGGAGGAAACGGGACTGGATGTCACCATCACCCCGGGATTCCGCGAGATCAGCGAGTACTGTCCGTTCGGCAAGATCCGCAAGAGGGTGGTTTTCTTCCTCGCGCGTGCCTTTACGGACAACGTGAGGATCCAGGAGGAGGAGATCGACAGCTATATCTGGGTCGATCTGCAGCAGGCGCGCAAGCTGTGCTCCTATGACAACGACCTGCGCATCATCGAAAAGGCGGAGCTGACCATCCACCTGATGAAACCCTGACACGCACCGGGCGGCGCTTTTCTCCTCCTTTGGAAAGGCTTGATCACTTCCTCAGCCGCGATAAACGGCGGGTCAGATTTGTGTGCCGCACTTACATTACAGCAATCATTGAATCCATAACACATAGAAACGGAGCTGTCGCTTTGACAGCTCCGTTGTTGTTTGCGGAAATGCTTCATCCGCCGGCTATCAATCCGCCAGCAGCTCCTCGAGCAGATCGCCCGCGTCCTTGCAGAGGTCGGCGCAGGTCAGACGCGTCTTGACGCGCGCGGCAAGCAGCTCGCGGCAGACGAGGGAGCCGTTTTTCTCCCTGAAGCGGGCGGCAAACTCGCGGAAAACGGCGTTTGCCCGGGCGCGGTTTTTACCCTTTGCCAGCCCGATGACCATATTGGCGCCCGTCACGGTGCCGCAGGTCTCGCGCAGACCGCCCATTCCCGAGCCGAAGGACGCGGCAACCATCATCGCCGTCTGTCTGTCCATTCCGTAGTCCTCGCAGAACGCCAGCAGCACCGCCTGCGCGCAGTTGCAGCCGTTCCCGAAATTCTGTTTTGCCAAATCGCCTTTTGTCATTGCAGTCACCCTTCTCACTGTTAATTAAATGTATATAGATTATAGCCTCCCCCGCGGCAAAATGCAAGAAAAAATTGACCGCGCCGCGCATATCCTTGACATTTTATGCCATTTGCGGTATGATGTAATATGTATAATTATCGAAAAGAAAGAGGTGAGGGGAGTGTTTGATTTTTCGGTTGTTTTCGACGTTGGCGTTGTGGCGCTGCGTGTGCTGATGCCTCTTTACGCGATTTTCATTGTATATCAGCTCTACGCCGCCATGAGAAGAAGACGGCGTCCCGAAAAACCGCTCGTCACCCTGATGAACACGCGCACCTTTGAAAAAATCCCCGTGCTGTTCTGGGAAAACTCCATCGGCAGAAAACGCTCCAACGACATCGTCGTCAACGATCCCGGAGTATCAAAGGTACACGCGGTGCTTCTGCGCCGCGACGAGGGCTGGCTGATCAACGACACCGAGAGCGTACACGGCACCTTTGTCAACGGACGGAAGGTGACCGACAGGACACAGGTGCTGATCAACGACATCATCCGCGTCGGAAACTCCGAATTCCAGTTCCTGCGCGGCGACGAGTACGACGAGGCGCTGGAGTCGAAGTGGTTCTTCAAGAACCCCGTCAACAAGCCCGCGGTCAAGTCGTGGAAGCTGATGCTGATGATCACGCTCTTTCATTTCTTTATGACTGTCGAGGCGGTCTACTGGAACGACGGCAAAAACCTGCTCAACCCCCTCATGATTTTCGGCGCGGTCACGCTGGCGAACTGGGGACTCTTCTGTATCAGCTATTTCATTCTGCGGCGCGCCACCTTTGAGCTGGAGGCGCTGGCGCTCTTTCTCTCGGGAATCGGCACGATACTTCTCGCGCGGCAATACGAGCATTCGGCGTATATGCAGCTGATTTCCACCGTCGTGGGCTTCGCCCTCTTCTGTATTATCATCAAGCTCATCGAGAAACCCGACACGCTCTACCGCTTCCGCCTGCCGCTGATGATCGGCGCGGTCGGACTGCTCGCCGTGAGTATTGTGTTCGGTAAGGTCACCAACGGCGCGGCAAACTGGATCTATATCGGCCCGCTGTCCTTCCAGCCCTCCGAGCTGGTCAAGGTGATCTACATATTGATCGGCGCGGGCGCCCTTGACAAGCTGAACACCAAGAAAGACCTATTCATCTTCATCGGCTTCTCCGTCGTCTGCGTTGGCCTGCTCGCGATCATGCGCGACCTCGGCACGGCGCTGATTTTCTTCGTCACCTTCCTTCTGATCGCGTTTATGCGCTCGGGTGACTTCAAAACCATCATTCTCGCGGTTTCGGCGGCGGTATTCGGCGCGGTCTTTGCCATCCGGTTCATGCCCTACGTCGCCAACCGCTTCAAGGCTTACCGCCACGTCTGGGAATACGCCCAGGATACGGGCTATCAGCAGACCCATGTGCTGACCTTTATCGCAAGCGGCGGACTGTTCGGCGTCGGCGTCGGCAACGGCTTCCTCAAGCAGGTCGCCGCCTCCGAAAGCGACCTTGTTTTCGGTCTGGTCGCCGAGGAAATGGGCATCATCGTGGCGATCACCCTCGCCCTCGCGGTGGCGCTCCTCGTGGTCTACGCGAGAGCCATCACCACACGCAGCCGCAGCACCTTCTATTCCATTTCCGCCTGCTGCGCGGCGGGTCTGCTGGTCGTGCAGCTCACACTGAACATCTTCGGAGCGACCGACCTGCTCCCCCTCACGGGCGTTACCTTCCCCTTCATCAGCGCGGGCGGCTCGAGTATCATCGGCTGCTGGGGCCTGATTTCCTTTATCAAGGCGGCTGACGAGAGAACCTATTCCATCAAAAGATGAGTGCCGAGCGGCACCTTCTCCCTTCTGAGGTGATACAGCATGAAACGAATACTCAAGCGCAGCACGCTGATCCTATTATTCACGCTGCTGTTCATCGGCGGCGCCGCCTTCTTCTGCGTGGAGCTTGTCATGGACGCCGACGCGTGGGCTAACCAGCCCTATAACGCCCACATCTCGGGCAACGGCGGACTGGAACAGGCGGGCGCGATCTATGACCGCAACGGCGCGGCTCTCGCCAAAACGCAGGGCAATCAGCGTGTGTATCACGAGGACTACAGCGTCCGCGCGGGACTGCTGCACACCGTGGGCGACAACAGCCTGAATATTTCGACGGCGGTGCAGAGCAAGTACCGCTCCCAGCTCACGGGCTACAGCCTGATCTGGGGTCTGAATATGCCCCAGAGCCTGCGCACCTCCCACGACCTGACGCTGACGGTGGACGCTTCCGCGTGCGCCGACACCTATGACGCGCTCAGCTCCTACGGCACCTCGGGCGCGTGCGTGGTCTACAACTACAAAACGGGCGAGGTTCTCTGCTCGGTCAGCACCAAGACCTATGACCCGCAGGATCCCCCCACCATCACAGAGGACAACGAGAGCGAGTACGAGGGCGTGTACCTCGACCATGTGCTCTCCTCCACCTATACACCCGGCTCGATTTTCAAGCTCGTCACGTCTGTGGCGGCGATCGAAAATATCCCCGATCTCTTTGAACGCTCCTGGTACTGCGGAGGTCACGAGGACATCGGAGGAAACGAGGTCACCTGCGTGGACAGCCAGGCGCACGGCTATCTGGATTTTCAGGGCGCGCTGACGCAGTCCTGCAACATCGTTTTCGCGGAGCTTGCCGTCGAGATCGGCTCCGAGAAAATGAACGCGACCGCCCAAAAAATGGGCATCAACATGAGCTTCGAAATCGACGACGTTGACACCCCCAAGGGTCACTACAACACTGCGGGCGCCTCCGTCAACCAGCTGGCGTGGTCGGGCGTCGGTCAGTATGACAACCAGGTCAATCCCATGCAGATGGCGATCATCTGCGGCGCGATCGCCAACGGCGGCAACTCCACCACCCCCACCTATATCAAGAACGGTACGGATGACCTGCTCAAGATGATCGGCGTAAAAAAAGCCGAGAGTCAGGAGCTTGTCAATCCCAACACCGCCTCGGTGCTCAGCTCCGTCATGCCCGAATACACCTTCGGCAGCCTGAACGTCAGAGCCAAAACGGGTACCGCCGAGGTAGGCGAGGGCAAAGGCCCCAACGCCTGGATGGTGGGCTTTTCTACCGATCAGGACGCGCCCCTCGCGTTCGCCTGCGTGGTCGAGAACGCGGGCTTCGGCAGTCAGTACGCCAAGCCTGTCGCCGAGACCGCCATGCAGAATTGCGCCCGGGCGATCCGCGGCTGGTGAATACATCTTTTCCAGCAGTCATTGACATGATTGCAGGGCTTGACAGTGGAATGGGATTGGTCAAAATTTGATGAACCCTGTCCGCGAAAGCGAAAGAATACCAAATAAATTAACCCTTAGTACGCTATTGAAAGTACGCGGTTTAATATAATGAAAGGAAATAATCATATATGAACTTTTTAAAGGCAATGTTCGGCAACTACAGCAAGCGCGAGATCAAGAGGATCCAGCCCCTCGCTGACAAGGTCATCGCGCTCGAGAGCAAGTATGCCGCGATGAGCGAGAGCGAGCTGAAGAACCAGACCACGCTCCTCAAGGAACGTCTCGCGAACGGCGAGACCACCGACGATATTCTTCCCGACGCGTTCGCCGCGTGCCGCGAGGCGAGCTGGCGTGTGCTCGGCATGAAGCACTTCCCCGTTCAGATCCTGGGCGGCATCGTGCTCCACCAGGGCAGAATCGCCGAGATGAAAACCGGTGAAGGTAAAACCCTCGTGGCGACCCTTCCCGCCTACCTCAACGCCCTCACGGGCAACGGCGTCCACATCGTCACCGTCAACGACTACCTCGCCCGCCGCGACTCCGAGTGGATGGGCAAGCTCTACAAGTATATGGGACTCAAGGTCGGTCTGATCGTCCACGACCTCGAGAACTCCCTCAGAAAGGACGCCTACAACGCCGACATCACCTACGGCACCAACAACGAGCTGGGCTTTGACTATCTGAGAGACAACATGGTGGTTTACAAGGAAAACAAGGTGCAGCGCGGCCACGCCTTCGCGATCGTGGACGAGGTCGACTCCATCCTCATCGACGAGGCGAGAACACCTCTGATCATCTCCGGTCAGGGCGACAAATCCACCGACCTCTATGAGAAAGCAGACGGCTTTGCCAAGACTCTCAAGCTGCAGCGCTTCACCGAGCTGGACTCCAAGGAGGACATGGAGACGTACTACGCGGAGCACGGCATCGACTACGTCGTGGATGAAAAGCAAAAGACCGCGACCCTCACCCAGCTGGGCGTCAAGAAGGCGGAGGAGTACTTCGGTCTTGAGAACCTCACCGACCCCGAAAACCTCACCATCCAGCACCATATCAACCAGGCGATCAAAGCAAACGGCGTCATGAAGCTCGACGTTGACTACGTCGTCAAGGACGGCGAGGTGCTGATCGTCGACGAGTTCACAGGCCGTCTGATGTACGGCAGACGCTTCAACGAGGGTCTGCACCAGGCGATCGAAGCGAAGGAAGGCGTGAAGGTACAGAGCGAAAGCAAGACGCTGGCGACCATCACCTTCCAGAACTACTTCCGTCTCTACGGCAAGCTGTCGGGCATGACCGGTACCGGTCAGACAGAGAGTGAGGAATTCCAGGAGATCTACAAGCTCGACGTTGTGGAGATCCCGACCAACAAGCCTGTCATCCGTAAGGATCTTCCCGACTCCGTATTCAAGACCGAAAAGGGCAAGTTCAACGCGGTCATCGATCAGATCGCAGAGGCGCACGAAAAGGGACAGCCCGTGCTGGTCGGCACGATCTCGATCGAAAAATCCGAGCTGCTCTCCAAGATGCTCAAGAGACGCGGCATCGCGCACAACGTGCTCAACGCGAAGCAGCACGACAAGGAAGCGGAGATCGTCGCGCAGGCAGGTAAGTTCGGCGCGGTCACCATTGCGACCAACATGGCAGGCCGTGGTACCGATATTATTCTCGGCGGTAACGCGGAGTACATGGCGAAGGCGTCCATGCGCAAGCAGGGCTTCCCCGAAGAGATGATCGAGGAGGCAACGGGTTACGCGGAAACAGACGACGCGGAGATCCTGGAGGCGAGAAAGACCTTCCGGGAGCTCAATGAAAAATACAAGGACGAAATCAAGGAAGAAGCAGAAAGCGTCAGACAGGCAGGCGGCCTGATGATCATCGGTACCGAACGCCACGAGTCACGCCGTATCGACAACCAGCTGCGCGGACGTTCGGGACGTCAGGGCGACCCGGGCGTGAGCCGATTCTTCCTCTCCACCGAGGACGATCTGATGCGTCTGTTCGGCGGCGACAGAATGAAAGCCATGATGGAGCGCATGAACGTGGACGAGGATACGCCCATCGAGAACAAGATGCTCTCCAACATCATCGAAAGCTCACAGGAAAAGGTCGAGCTGCGCAACTTCGGCATCCGTAAGGACGTACTGCAGTACGACGACGTCCTCAACCGCCAGCGTGAGATCATCTACGGTCAGCGCGACCAGGTGCTCAACGGCGAGGATCTGCACGAAACCGTGCTCAAGATGGTTTCCGATTCGATCGACACCTCTATCCACCACTATCTGCCCGAAGGTCCGCGTGAGAACTGGAACTACGCGGGACTGATCGAATACTACAAGAACTGGATCATCACCGACGAGAAGAAATACGCCTTTGACAAGGAAGAGCTTGAGGATATGGATCCCGACGAGATCGGCGAGATGATCAAGAACGATGCCCTCGCCATCTTCAAGGCAAATGAGGAGCTTCTCCCCGCGGAAACCATCCGCGAGATGGAGCGCGTATATCTGCTCAAGGCGGTTGACACTCACTGGATGAACCACATCGACGCAATGGATCAGCTCAAGGCGGGAATCCGTCTGCGTTCCTACGGCCAGCACGACCCCGTTGTCGAGTACCGTATCGAGGGCTTCGATATGTTCGACGAGATGGTAGAGAACATCCGTGAGGACACCATGAAGATGATGCTCATCATGCCCAAGCGCGTGTATGAGATCCAGAAGCGTCAGGAAGCGATTGAGGCGGCACGCAAGGCGGCGGAAAAGGCAGCGGCGGCAGCCCACCAGGCGGCGCTTGAGAGAGGCGAGGAAAAGCCTCAGCCCAAGCCCGACGCGGTACAGGAAGCGCTCAAGCGCGAGCAGGTGGCAAAGCCCACCCAGACCTCGGGCGACGGCACCGACACTGCCAACAAGACGGTACGCAAGGGCAAGAAGGTCGGCAGAAACGATCCCTGTCCCTGCGGCAGCGGCAAAAAATACAAAAAGTGCTGCGGACGTGATCAGTAACGTTTTCTCCGCCTTTGGAAGCGTTGCGTTGATTCTGTTTTGAAGCTGAATGAAAAAAGAGAGACCAAAGCGGTCTCTCTTTTTTGTTTATCCGATATTTATCCGATATTGTAAAAGGTCTTTGCGTTGTCAGCGGTGATATTCAGGAGCTCCTGCGCGGTCAGACCTCTGAGGGCGGCGATTTTCTCCGCCGCGTAGAGGATCATCGAGCTGTCACAGCGCTTGCCGCGGAACGGTACGGGCGCCATATAGGGCGCGTCAGTCTCGAGCAGCAGCCTGTCGAGAGGGATTTCCGCAGCGACCTCCACACTGTGACGCGCGTTTTTGAAGGTGACAACGCCGCCGAGACTGATATAGCAGCCCAGCCGCATTGCCTCGCGCATCAGCTCCACACTGCCCGAAAAGCAGTGAACCAGCGCCTTTGGTCTGTATTTGCGCAGCAAATCAAAGGTGTCGCCGTGTGCCTCACGGTCATGCACTACGATCGGCATCCGCAAGTCGAGCGAGAGCCGCAGCTGCTCCTCAAAGGCGCGCAGCTGCAGAGGCTTGTGTATATCCCAGTGGTAGTCCAGCCCCGTCTCGCCGATGGCGACGACCTTCGGGTGCGCCGTGAGAGCGGCGATCTGTCCGAGATATTCCTCGGGCAGATCCTCCAGGTTTTCGGGATGGCAGCCCACCGCCGCGTAGATAAAATCATATCGCTCCGCGAGCGCGATCACGCGCTTCGCGTTTTCAATGTCAACTGAGTTGTTGACGATTCCGCACACTCCCTTCTGCGGCAGCGAGGCAAGGAGCGACTCCCTGTCCTCATCAAACCAGCTGTCGTCATAGTGCGCGTGTGAGTCAAAAATATTATGGAACATAGTTATTAGTTTGAAGTGGTGAGTGGTCAGTGGCAAGTGGATTTAACAGAAATGTATTCTGCTTCTCCGCCCACTTTTCACTTTTCTATGAGGTTGGTATCGTTTCAATGAACTTTTATCGCGTAAATGTGCATATTTCCAGAATACAGTATCTCGGAAAAATGGGATTGGAAAAAGTCTGATAAACGCTTATCTTGTAAACGTGCACATTTCCAAAATGAAGTATCTCAGAGAAATGGGATTGGTAAGAGTCTGATGATCGTTTATCGCGGAAACGTGCAGCAACCGTTAAATAAATCCCTTAGTCCGCGATTTAAAATCAGCAGATTTTGGAGCCAGCGGGCATTCCTTCGATGGTAACGACCTGCAGCTTCTCGTCCGCGCCTTCGCCGGTGACGGCGGAGAGGATCATGCCGCAGCTCTCGATGCCGCAGAGCTTGACGGGCTTGAGGTTGGAAACAAAGAGAATCTTCTTACCGACCAGCTCCTCGGGCTTGTAGTGCATGGCGATACCGCTGACAATGGTTCTCTCGTCCGCGCCGTCAAAGATGCTGAATTTCAGCAGCTTCTTGGATTTCTTGACCTTCTCACAGCTCTTGACCTCGCCAACGCGGATATCGCTCGCAGCAAAATCGTCAATACCGATCTGCGCGACATTCGCCAGCTCCTCGCGGATTTTTTCTCTCTCCGCGTCCACGCCGTCGTTGTTCTTGATGATGCTGTTGAGCTCCTCGATCTCCTTTTCCACATCGATTCTCGGGAAGAGCGCTTCGCCCTTTTTCACGGTAACATTCGCGGGCAACGCGCCGAACCTTGCGGTGTTCTCGTAGCTTGCGCAATCCTCGCACGCGCCGATCTGTTCCAGTGCCTTTGGCATGGTGGTGGGCATAAAGGCGGAAAGCAGGGTCGCAACGATGCGGATGGTGTCGAGAAGATTGTAGAGGACGGTAGCCAGCCTTGCGCGGTTCGCCTCGTCCTTCGCGAGGATCCACGGAGCGGTCTCGTCGATATACTTGTTCGCGCGGGAAACCACCTTGAAGATCTCCGCAAGGGCGTTCTGCAGCTGGGTCTTGTCCATGAAGTCGTCAACCTTTGCCTTGAGCGCGGTCGCCTCGGCGATCAGGTCGCTGTCGAACTCGCCTTCCTCACGCTCGGCGGGCAGGGTGCCGCCGAAATACTTCTCCACCATTGCGACGGTTCTGGAAACGAGGTTGCCCAAGCCGTTGGCAAGGTCGGAGTTGATGCGGTTGATCATGATTTCATTGGAGAAGGAGCTGTCCGCGCCCAGCGCCATCTCGCGCATGATGTGGTAGCGGATGGCATCCGCGCCGTAGCGCTCGCCGAGGATGAACGGGTCAACCACGTTGCCGAGGGATTTGGACATTTTCTGACCGTTGAAGGTGATCCAGCCGTGAACCGCGAGGTGCTTTGGCAGGGGCAGCTCAAGCGCCATCAGCATCGCGGGCCAGATGATCGCGTGGAAACGCATGATATCCTTCGCGACCATGTGGGTGTCGGCAGGCCAGTATTTTTCGAAATCGTCATAGTGATCGTTGAGGTAGCCCAGCGCGGTGATATAGTTGGAGAGCGCGTCGATCCAGACATAAACAACGTGTTTTTCGTCAAAGGTCACGGGAATGCCCCACTTGAAGGTCGTGCGGGATACGCACAGATCCTCAAGACCGGGCTTGATGAAGTTGTTCACCAGCTCGGCGGCTCTTGTCTTGGGACGGAGATAATCGGTCTCAGTGAGGAGCTTCTCGATCCTCTCCGCAAAGGGCGACATCTTGAGGAAGTACGCCTCCTCCTTCGCCTCGGTGACCTCTCTGCCGCACTCGGGGCACTTGCCGTCCACGAGCTGGCTCTCTGTCCAGAAGCTCTCGCAGGGCGTGCAGTATTTGCCCTTGTACTCACCCTTGTAGATGTAGCCCCTGTCATAGAGCTCCTTGAAAATCTTCTGGACGCTCTCGATGTGGTAGTCGTCGGTGGTGCGGATATAGCGGTCGTAGCTGATATTCATAAAGCGCCAGAGACCCTTGAAG
>ONSE01000154.1 GCA_900320415.1 uncultured Eubacteriales bacterium | reverse complement strand
TGACCGATCGGTCGAGCCAGGCGATTATGTATTGGTAAAAACTGATTGTGAAACGGTTGTCCGTGTTCTTCGTGTCAAGGAGCATACAGAAGAGGATGCGCCCTATCCTCCCTCGAAATGCAAATATATACTTAGGCTCTTTGCAAAAGGGAATGATTTATCCGAAGCAAATCTCCCTTACCCCTGCGTTCCTGTTGATGAACTTACAGACAGTCCTGACAGTTTACGGGAAAACCTGTTTGATTTTCTTGAAGAAGGCAAATACTGTATAACCCCAAAGCCTGTCTGTACCGAATTTCAAGTCAGAGCCATAGAAAAAGCAGGCGCGACAAGACTGCCAACAGAATATCGCAGATTTCTGTTGGAAATCGGAAACGGTATTTACTATCCTTCTCGTCAGTGTATCGAACCTGATCAGGGCAGTGATTTAAAGGAAATATCAGGTATCCCGACGAAGCCTTCGAAAGCTGTGCAATTGTTTTCCATGCCGTTCCGGTTTGATGATGCATATCATTCCTACGAAAGCCAAAACCCGTACGCTGATCACGCACACTCATATGATGACTGCTTTTACAATCATAAGGAAACAGAGGACATTGACAACGCCTGTACAGCCTGTAAGCACAAACGTGAGTGTCCGGAATTCTTTTCAGATGAGCTCGATATCTATGAGTATCCTTTTTTCAACGGTACGCTGCTTTTGCATTATGCCGGATGCACCTATACCTACCACCTTATTCTGAACGGAAAACACCGAGGAGAAGTCTGGCTTGCTAATGAAACAAACGACTTCTCACCTGTTGCCAAGTCTTTTACAGAGTATTTGCGAAAGATGTTAGATCATGTTTTGCTGTAAACCGAATATATTAAGGGAACCTCTAAAAATTCCTTACCGCGCATAAGCACGGAATCTGCACGACATTGAATGATTAGAGATTCCCATAAAAAAACCTCCCATGACAGTTTTTGATCTGTCATGGGAGGCTGTTTTTTACCGGCTGACGCCGTTTTTTGATTTGATCGTTCCGCGCTTAGCTTGCAAGCATAAACTGAAGCGCCGTCGCGTCGGAAATGGAAACATCTCCGTCGCCGTCTACATCCGCCAAAGCTATCTGATCCCCGTCAAACGTGACGATTTCAGCCAGATACCGCTGAATTTCTGTCGCGTCGGTGATGTTGACGACCCCGTCGCGGTTGACGTCACCTGTTTCGTAACTTACGATCAACTCATACGGGATATTGTTTGCCTCGGCAAAGACCTGGGCGTAAGAATCCGCATAACAGCGGATCGTCACACTGTGGTCAAACGCGTTGGGCTGAATCAGGACTACGCTTTCGGGAATCGTCAGGTACCTCAGGTTCGGACAATTGGTAAAAGCGTAATTGGGAATCGCCAAAAGCGAATCCGAGAGGACGACCGACTCCGCCCCCGTTCCGTTAAACGAGTAGGATTGCAGCAGCGCCCCGTTGGACACGAAATCCATATTCGTCAGGGAGGAACAGCCGTTGAAGCAGCCGTAACTGAATTCGGCGATGTTCTCGTTGATCGTCAGATTTTTCAGTGAGGAACAGCCGGAAAACATATTTTTCGGCATACTGACAATATCCGAAAGCAGCGTGACGGTCTGCAGGGAGGTACACTTCGCGAAAACCCTGTCGCCGAAGCTGACAACATTTTCGGGAATGTATACCGTTTCCAGAGACGTACAGTTCATAAACGCGTACTCCTCCACGGTGGTGTTGGTGTCGGAAAACACAACTTCCCTGATATTGGTATTCCCCGAAAAAGCGTTTCTGCTGATAACCGTTACGGGATAGTCGCGGAAATACGCGGGAAGCTGAACCGTGTCGCTCTGTCCGTTATATTTAACAAGGGTTGCCTCGTGCGTGGAGGAGTTCAGCTCATATCCGAAATCCCCGTCATTAATGATCAACGCAGACGCGTAGCCGCAGAATACGGCGGAAAAAATCGATAATACCAGCACAAATACAACGATTGGTTTCAATTGTTTCATTTCAAATCCACCTAATTTCAAATGAGGGTGTGGGCGGTAATCTCCTCTGAGATTACCGCCGCGTAATATCTGATGGTATCCGGCAGGACTTAAACGATCTTAAACATCGCCGTCATCATCACCCTCATGCACATCCGGAATCGGAGTTTCCGCGGATGTACAAATGTTATCTGTTAAAAGAACCCGAACATATTCGAATTCCGGCGAACGATATTCCCTCTTCACTCCACATACCTCCTTAAGCTATTGGCCATGCATCCTCCGTATTCTCAACTGCTTTTCCGTTGAAATAGAGCAGGCAGTTTGTGCTCACGCTCCATTTTCCGCTGCAGCGCACCGCGCCGCAATAGACCAGACAGGTATTGCCGTTCGATCCTGTTCCGTTCACATTCAATGCCGATGTCTTGTAGGAATAGGTAAACTGCGCCCTGTTTCTGTTTGACAGCTCGATAGTAGCGTCCTCGGGTCCCACCGGGTTTCCGTTTGTCGAAACGGTATAAATGAAGCCCTTGGTGGTGAGCGTAACCTGCAGCTCGGAGTTCAGTTCCTTGCTTGTCAGGTCAATGTCTCCCGTATAAGTTTTCGCTACCGTAAACGGACTGCTGCCGTTCTTGCTGTCGTTATCTTCGATCATTGTCTTGAGCTGATCCTTGTATTGCATGAACAGCTCGTTAACCTTTTGGGGAGTATAGATCTCAGGATTATCCCTGATCTGCTTACTCAGAGAAATATTGACGAACGACAGCTTTTCCACCTTTTTGTCATAGGGCGCCGCGCCGTATACACTCGCGAGGATGTTCAGACGTGTCCTCGAAATACCCTTTTCGTCAACAAAGGTATCGTTCTGGTTCGCCGAGACGGAAATGCCCGGTTCAGAGAATTCGTCATCCTTGACGTATACCGCGTAAATCTTCGTATGGTTGGTCACACGGTACTGGAAGCCTCTGTCAACAGAAGCGATCCTTGTTCCCTCCTGGTCGTAAGCCCAGTAAGCAAAGCTATAACCGTCAAACTCCTCCTTCGCGTACGTCGAAGGATTGACACCTGCAATTGCCGACAGTCCGTACCTTCCGATAAAGCCGGGGTCATCCTGCGCGGGGTTGTTCATTAGAACGCCAAAGCGCTGGTTATAGTAGAAGCTCGAGCCGATCAGCTTCACTTTATCGTCAACGCTATCACGGTCCGCAACATAAATTTTCTTTCCGTCAAGACTCATTTCCAACAGATCATCGCCGCTGTCCGCGCCATAGACATCCACGTTATATGTCTTGGGATAAATATTGCACCAAACAACGATCTTTCTGACTTTGCGGTAGTCTTCCGGAGTATCAAAGCGCTCCTCGAGCGGATTGCCCTCGGAATCGTAGTAGTTGACCCACTTCTCAAGGGGAGTCAGCTCCTCTCCGGGCTGAGCGTGATGATAGGGACCATTGCCCTCCTCGACCATGAACTGCTCAAACGGCGCGCCGAGATAGTTGGTGTGATACGGTCTTTCATTCGGCGCGTAGCTCAATTTGGTGCCGCCCTGGATATAAGTTCTGCTCTTCATCGCCTCGAGCGCTGCCTTCTGGGAAGTCCAAAGCTCATACTCGCACATGACGTTATTAACTGCCAGCTTCTCGGAAAACTCAACGGCCTCCTCGCCGATGAGTTCCTTGAAATCAACAGACTTCAGATCATAGTTATCATCATATCTGACGAAATCTTTGGGGATGGTCTTCAGCGG
>ONSE01000188.1 GCA_900320415.1 uncultured Eubacteriales bacterium | reverse complement strand
CCCAAGGACAATCAGGAGATCTTCACCCTCGCCGAGCTGGAGAAGGCGTTCGACATCAGCGGAATCAGCAAAAGCCCGTCAGTCTTTGACTACGATAAGCTCAGCTGGTTCAACGGCGAGTACATCAAGGCGATGACGCCCGAGGAATTCACTGCCGCCGCCCTGCCCTACTACAGGCAGGTGTTCGGAGACGCGGAGATGCCGTATGAAAAATTCGCGGCGATCCTGCAGAAGCGCGTCACACAGCTCACGCAGATCCCCGAGTCGATCGACTTCTTCGCAGCCCTGCCCGCATACGGCAAGGAGCTGTTTGTCAACAAGAAGAGCAAAACCAACCTCGAGAACGCGCCCGTCGTGCTGCGCGAGGCATACGAAAGACTCAAGGCGCTGCCCGACTGGACAGCCGACGCGGTTCACGACTGCCTGATCGGTATGGCGGCGGAAAAGGGGCTGAAAAACGGCACCGTGATGTGGCCTGTGCGCATCGCCGCGGCAGGCAGGACCGTCACCCCCGGAGGCGCGATCGAGATTCTGGATATCCTCGGCAGAGAGGAGTCCCTCAAAAGACTGGAAACCGGTCTTGAAAAGCTGAACACGGAGGCAGAATAAAAATGGAAAACAACAACGAGGTTATGACAGGTAACTTCATTCACGATTTTATCGAGGAGGACATCGCCGAGGGCGGCAGATTTGAGGGCAAAAAGGTACACACCCGATTTCCGCCCGAGCCGAACGGCTACCTCCATATCGGCCACGCCAAGGCGGTCTGCATCAACTTCGCCACCGCCGAGAAGTACGGCGGCATCTGCAACCTGCGCATGGACGACACCAACCCCACCAAGGAGGATGTGGAGTACGTTGACGCGATCAAGGAGGACATCGCGTGGCTGGGCTTCCGCTGGGACGACCGTTTCTATTACGCGTCCGAGTATTTTGAGCAGATGTACGCGTTCGCGGTCGAGCTGATCAACAAGGGTCTCGCCTACGTCTGCGAGCTGACGCCCGAGCAGATGCGCGAGTTCCGCGGCGACACGCAGACGCCCGCGAGAAGTCCCTTCCGCGACCGTCCCGCCGAGGAGAGCCTTGACCTCTTCCGCCGCATGAGAGAGGGCGAGTTCGCGGACGGCAGCATGACGCTGCGCGCGAAGATCGACCTCGCGTCGGGCAATTTCAATATGCGCGACCCCGTCATCTACCGCATCAACCGCCTGCACCACCACCGCACAGGCGACGAGTGGTGCATTTATCCGATGTACGACTTCGCCCACCCGATCGAGGACGCCCTCGAGGGCATCACCCACAGCCTTTGCTCTCTCGAGTTTGAGGCGCACCGTCCTCTCTACGACTGGGTGATCGAGAACATTTCCGCGCCCTGCAAGCCGCGCCAGATCGAGTTCGCGCGTCTGGGCATCAACAACACCGTGATGTCAAAGCGCAGACTGCGCGCCCTTGTGGAGGAGGGCTGCGTCAGCGGCTGGGACGACCCGAGAATGCCCACCCTCTGCGGCCTGCGCAGGAGAGGCTACACCCCGAAGTCCATCCGCTCCTTCATCGATCAGATCGGCGTATCAAAGGTCAACTCCATCGTGGAATACAGCTTCCTCGAGCACTGCCTGCGCGACGACCTCAACGAGACCGCCGAGAGAACCATGTGCGTCCTGCGCCCCGTCAAGCTGGTGATCACCAACTATCCCGAGGGTCAGAGCGAGAGCTTCTCTGTCGAGAACAACCCCAACCGCCCCGAGGACGGCACCAGGGAGGTCACCTTCTCGCGCGAGTGCTGGATCGAGGAGGACGACTTCATGGAGGTGCCGATCAAGAAGTACCAGCGCCTCTATCCCGGCAACGAGGTGCGCCTGAAATCCGCGTACATCGTCAAGTGTACGGGCTGCAAAAGGGACAGCGACGGCAAGGTCATTGAGGTGTATGCCGAGTACGATCCCGAAACAAGGGGCGGCAACACGCCCGACGGCAGAAAGGTGCGCGGCACCATTCACTGGGTAGACGCGGCCAACTGCGCGGACGCCGAGGTCAGGCTCTATGACAACCTCTTCACGGTTCCCGATCCCGATGCGGGCGACAAAAACTTTCTCGACTACCTCAACCCGCACTCCCTCGAGGTGCTGCAGGGCTGCAAGGCGGAGAAAAATCTCGCGGCAGCGACCGCGCCCAAGAGCTTCCAGTTCATGCGTCTGGGCTACTTCTGCGTGGACAACAGGGACAGCACGCCCGATCACCTCGTATTCAACCGCAGCGTGAGTCTCAGGGACGGCTTCAAGCCGCAGAAGAGCTGAACCCATGAAAACGGTTCTCATCACAGGCGGCGCGGGCGGCATCGGAGCCGCGCTCTGCACGGGCTTTGCCCGTGAGGGCTGCGCCGTCGCGGTGCATTATCATACAAAAAAAGAAAAAGCCGAACAGCTCGCCGCCTGCCTCGCGGAAACCTACGGGGTAAAAACGGCAGCCGTTCAGGCGGACGTGAGCAGGAGCGAGGATGTCAAACGGCTTTTTGACGAGGCTGACAGCGCGCTCGGCTCCCTTGATATTTTAGTCAACAACGCGGGGACCGCGCAGCAGAAGCTCTTCACCGACATCACCGACGCCGACTGGGACGCCATGGTCGGCACCAACCTCAGCGGTGTTTTCTACTGCTGCAGGGAGGCGCTGCGGCGGCATATGCTGCCAAATCACAGCGGTGTGATCCTCAACATTTCCTCGATGTGGGGACAGGTCGGCGCGTCCTGCGAGGTGCATTACAGCGCCGTCAAGGCGGGCGTGATCGGTCTGACCAAGGCGCTCGCCAAGGAGGTCGGACTCTCGGGCGTGCGCGTGAACGCCATCGCGCCCGGCGTCGTCATGACCGAGATGATGGCGTCATTCGACAGCGAAACCCTCGCCGCCCTCAGGGAGGAAACACCGCTCAACGCCCTCGGCACCCCCGGGGAGATCGCCGACGCGGCGGTTTTTCTCTGCTCCGACAGGGCAAAATTCATCACAGGTCAGATCCTCGGCGTCAACGGAGGGTTTATCATTTAGAGATGAGCGGTCAGTGACAGTGGTCAGTGAATTCAGCAGAAACCTTGCTCGTATATTCACTCTCCGCTCTCTTCACTATCCGCTAACCGCAAAAAAACGGTCAGGAGAAAATCTCCTGACCGT
>ONSE01000055.1 GCA_900320415.1 uncultured Eubacteriales bacterium | reverse complement strand
GCGTCACCCGCCTCAATTGCCGCCTCGCTTCCGAGTCCCATCGCTATGCCGCAGTCGCTCTCGCTGAGGACGGGCGCGTCATTGATGCCGTCGCCCACAAAACAGACCGTGCCGTTGATCTCTCTCACGGCGCGCAGCTTATCCTCCGGCAACAGCTCCGCCTGATAGGTATCCACACCGACCTGCGCGGCAATTTCCGCAGCGGCGGCCTTGCCGTCACCCGTAAGCATGACAGTTTGCCTGACGCCGAGGGTTTTCAGCTCCGACAATACTTCCCTGCTCTCCGTTCGCACCGCGTCGCTCACCCTGAGCGCGCCGATCAATTCATTGTCATACACCAGAAATACGTTGCAGTCCTTCGCCGCCTCCGGCACCTTGCCTCTGACCGCCTTGCGGCTGCCGCACACAAGCGTCCTTCCACGGTAGGTCGCCCCGACGCCTTTTCCCGCGATCTCGTAAAAATCGGTCAGTATGGCAGAGGTGTTCCCCGCCCTGCGTCGGATCGCCTGCGCGATCGGATGAGTGGAGTACGTCTCCGCGGCTGCAGCGAGACGAAGAATGCTGTCCTCCGTGCAGCCCTGCAGCGCGATGATTTTGCTGACAGTCAGCTCTCCTGAGGTGAGCGTACCCGTTTTATCAAACACAAAGGAATCCGCCTTTGCCAGCGCCTCGAGGTACCTGCCGCCCTTGATCAGCATACCCTGGCGCGACGCCGCTCCGATTCCCGAGAAATAGGCAAGCGGAACGGAAATCACAATCGCGCAGGGGCAGGAAGCGACAAGCACGACAAGCGCGTTATAGATCCACTGACTAAAGGTACCGAGACCGAAAAGCGGCGGCAGAACGGCTATCAGCACCGCCAGACCGACAACAACCGGCGTATAGACCGAGGCGAACCGCGATATCAGCTTTTCGCTGTTTCCCTTCCGGGCGGCAGCATCCTCGACCAGCTTTAATATCCGCGCTGCGGTGCTGTCGCCGAACGCCTTGGCGGTTCTGACTTTCAGCAGATTGTCACCGTTGATGGCGCCGCTGAAAATCTCGCTGCCCTCCTTTACGGTTACGGGAAGGCTCTCGCCCGTCAGAGCCGAGTTGTCAACAGAGGAACGACCCTCGGTAACAATCCCGTCCAGCGGTATCCTCGCGTGCGGCTTGACAAGGATCTCGCTTCCGACAGCGACCGTTTCCGCCGCGACCTCGCATTCCCTACCTTCTGATAAAACGATCGCGGTATCGGGACGGATTCGGCTGAGCTTCTCGATATCCCTTCGCGAGGAATCCACGGCATAATCCTCAATCAGCTCACCGATGGTGAACAGCAGCGTCACCATCGCTCCCTCAACATATTCCCCCAGCGCAAACGCCGCGATGACGGCTATGGTCATCAGCACCGTTTCCTCGATATGGAAGCCGATCAGGTTCTTCAAGCCCTTGATAAAGACCTTCCAACCAGCCAGAAGAGCAGCGGCAAGGCTGAGCAGGAGCACCACCCAATCCGCGGTGACCTCTCCGAAAAACAGATGAAGTCCCAGCGCCGCCGCGCCAAAAACCAGTCCAATGACAAGAAGCAGCTTTTCCGTTTTTTCGCCTTCCCTATCATTTTTTTCGGGCTCTGCTGTATCCCTGACCGTTACGCCTTCCTCAATGCTGTCGCAAATCTCCTGTATTTCTGCGAGAGTATCGCGTTTTTGGCTCTCAAAGCGGAGCTGCTTGGTCGCAAAGTTGAAGCTGACGCGTTCAAAACCCTCGGTCTGAGCGATTTTCTGCTCAATCTTGCCCGCGCAGTGGGCGCAGTTGAGGTTTTCGAGTGTGTAGGTGTATTTCATCTCTCTCACTCCAGTACATGGTCAAGTCCCATTTCGATGATTTTCTTCACATGATCGTCATCAAGGGAGTAGTAAATCTGCTTGCCGTCTCGCCTGCCCCTGACGAGCTTGTTGTTTCGCAGGATCCGCAGCTGGTGCGAGATGGTGCTTTGCTCCATGCCAAGCGTCTCGGCAATGCTCTGCACATTCATTTCTCCTTCTGAGATGGCGTAGAGAATCCGCAGGCGGGTGGAGTCGCTGAACACCTTGAACAGGTCGGCAAGCTCAAACAGCACCTCGGATTCGGGAATCACGTTTTCCATGGCTATACCCTCGCTTTATTTGAATATATGAATATATGTTCATCTGTTAATTTGATTATAGCACCAAAACGCGTTCCTGTCAAGAGAGATTTTTGAAATTACGCAAAAAGGCGCTGAGCATACGCTCAGCGCCAATTGTTTTATTCAGAGATCGGAAAGCAGCCGCTTAATCGAGAGGCACAACGTTGATTTTGTAGGTTGCGCCCTCCTTGGTGATCCTATCCCAGTTGGAAAGGTCAAGAGTCAGGGTAATAGTTACATATTCGCTCTCGGACTCGGGCATAAAGATGATGTTATCGCCAGCGTTGTACTCGGCATCATTCGCCTCGTCAATCTTAACGTCAGCATTCTTTCCAGCACCCCAGTTCATGCCCCAGCTGCCGTTAGCAGCGAACTTGACCTGGTACTCAACGTTAGCTTCAACCTCGTCGAAGGTGATCGTGTAAACGCCCTCGACTTCCTCATCCATCGTGTTGTATTCGGAGTCAACATTCCAGGCCTCGTCGTTGAGGAAACCGTTCTGACCGGAACCGACAGCTACAATCTTGTTGATGGGATACTCGGGATCAGCAACACCGGCACCGGTTACCTTGATTTCCTTGGTCTCGGGGTTATAGGTAACGGTTACGTCGCAATCTTCCTTAACCATGAAGTCGTAGTTGAGGTTGCCGCCGTTTACGCCGTACCATTCCTTCTGTGCAGCGTCGCCGCCTACGAACTTAACAACCTTGACAGCGTAGTTCGCGTCGGAAGCGGGAACCGCCTCAACGGTAACAGCGTAGGAGCCGTCGTCCTGCTTGGTCATTACATAAGCATCAACAGCGGGATCCCAGCCTACGGTCAGCCAATCAGAGGAACCGGCGAGAACGTATACATCCTCATCTGCAGGCTCGGTAGTGGGCTCTACGGTAGTGGGTTCAACGGTAGTGGGCTCTACAGGCGCGGTGGTGGGCTCTACAGTGGTAGGCTCAGCAGTGGTAGGCTCAGCAGTGGTGGGCTCT
>ONSE01000044.1 GCA_900320415.1 uncultured Eubacteriales bacterium | reverse complement strand
GTCTTTTCCGATGGATTTTTCCGCTCTCTTTTTGGAAAGCGGAAAAATTAAATATACATTAATCGCGCTTATTTATGCATATTAATGAATATTTTCCGCCTATATATTGAATATTATTCCGATTTCTGCTATACTATAGAAAAGAGAACCTTTGAAAGGAAGGATCATATGGCAACCTTTATGGAAATTTCACCGTATCAGATCGACGACAACACCTTTGAGATGATCGGAAGGGACTGGGCGCTGGTGACCTCGGGCAGCCCCGAGAGCTTCAACACCATGACCATCAGCTGGGGCGGCACGGGCGTGCTCTGGAACGTACCCGTTGCCTTCACCTTTATCCGTCCCCAGCGGCACACCTTCTCGTTCACCGAGAGCAATGAATTCTGCTCGCTCTGCTTCTTCGACGACGCCTACCGCAAGGCGCTGAGCTACTGCGGCTCCCACAGCGGCAGAGATGTTGACAAGGTAAAGGAGACGGGACTCACCCCTGCCTTTACCGAAAACGGTGTGCCGTACTTCGAGGAGGCGCGGCTGGTGCTGATCTGCAAAAAGCTCTACGCGCAGGATCTCAACGAGGCATCCGTCATCGAGCCGTCCGTCAAAAGCTGCTACAACGGCGACGACTATCACAGGATGTATGTCAGCGAGATCGTGAAGGTGCTGAAGCGTTAAAAATGCCGTCCTGAAGCGCCGCACTTGATTTTAGCGGAATAATATGGTATAATGTTAAGCCTGTAAGGATGGAACAATTTTTTACCACGTTGAAAATTCGAGAAAGGGAGTGATTCTGTGGAACATGAAACCTGGGATTATTCTGAAAACACCCCCGAAATTAACTTTCTGGCGGAAAAGATGGTGTCCAATTCCACCATCGACACCTCACTGTACGGCAAGTTCGACGTCAAGCGCGGACTTCGCGATATCGACGGAAAAGGCGTCCTTACAGGCCTGACCGATATTTCTACCATCAAGCAGAACAAGATGGTCGACGGAAATCTCGTTCCCTGTGACGGCGAGCTGTATTACCGCGGCTACAACGTCAACGATATCGTAGGCGGTATCCTCAAGGACGACCGCTTCGGCTTTGAGGAGGTTGTCTACCTGCTGCTCTTCGGCGAGCTGCCAAAAAAAGAACAGCTCCTCAACTTCAGAGAGCTGCTGGTGCAGTACAGAACCCTGCCGCAGAACTTTGTCAGGGACGTCATTCTCAAGGCGCCGAGCGAGGATATGATGAACTCCATCGCCCGTTCGGTTCTCACGCTTTTCTGCTATGACAAGAACCCCAACGACACCTCCATCAACAACGTGCTCCGTCAGTGTATCCAGCTGATTTCGGTTTTCCCGATGCTCAGCGTCTACGGCTATCACGCCTATAACCACTACATCAGAGAAAACAGCCTGTACATCCACCGCGCCGAGCCCACCATGTCCACCGCTGAGGTCATTCTCTCGCTGCTCCGCCCCGACCGCCACTACACCGACCTTGAGGCGAAGGTACTCGATATGGCGCTCATTCTCCACATGGAGCACGGCGGCGGCAACAACTCCACCTTTACCACCCACGTCGTCACCTCCTCGGGTACCGATACCTATTCGGCTGTCGCGGCTGCGCTCGCGTCCCTCAAGGGTCCCAAGCACGGCGGCGCGAACGTCAAGGTTTTCGAAATGTTCGAGGACATGAAGGAATCGGTGAAGGACTGGACAGACAACGACGAGATCTGCAGCTACCTCGAGAAGCTGCTTGACAGGCAGGCATTTGACCGCAAGGGCCTGATTTACGGTATGGGCCACGCGGTCTACACCATCTCTGACCCGCGTCAGATCATCCTCAAGAGCGCCGTGCAGAAGCTCGCTCACGTTGAGGGGTTTGACAGGGAATTCGACCTCTATGAGAGAGTCGAAAAGCTCGCGCCCGAGGTCATCGGCAGAAAGCGCCGCATCTACAAGGGCGTCGCCTCCAATGTGGATTTCTACAGCGGACTGCTCTACAGTATGCTTGACATCCCCTGCGAGCTTTATACGCCGCTCTTTGCCACCGCGCGTATCGCGGGCTGGAGCGCGCACCGTCTCGAGGAGCTGATCAACATGGGCAAGATCATCCGTCCTGCCTACATGAGCATCTCCACGGAAAAGGAATACACGAATTTACGGGAAAGATAATTTACCGCTAACACAACCTCAGGGCAGTCTTTCGGGACTGCCCTGCTTTGCGGCTTATTAACGGGACAACGGAAATGGAAATTGTCAAAAAACAGATCACCCTGCACCATACCGTCAGCGTCATCGGCGGCTTTATGGGAGGCTACACCATCTTCAATCACTCCGACGTTTTTGCCAACGCGCAGACGGGCAACCTCATCCGTCTTGTGCTCAGCGCCTGCTCGGGAGATTTCGGGAGCATCGGCTTCCTCGCGCTGAGCTTTGCCGTCTACGCGGCAGGCAACGCCTTCTACGCCGTCGCGCGGCGTTACTCAAGGCTCAGCATGAAAATCGTCAGTCTGATCATCACCTCTCTTTCCGTGCCGCCGGTGTCGGTTCTCTGTCTGAGCGGCAATCCCATCCTCTCCATCCTCCCCCTGTGCTTTGCCATGCCCGTCCAGTGGAACGCCTACAAGTCGGCGGCGGGCAATTCCAGCGCGACCACCTTTTCCTCCAACAACGTCAGGCAGGCGGTGATACAGCTGACAAATTACCTCATGGACAGAGACAGGAAATCCGCCCGCAACGCGCGGTTCTACTGGATGACGCTGCTCTGCTTTCACATCGGTGTCGCGGCAAGCTGCCTGCTCAGCCTGTTCTTTTCGGTGCAGAGCATATGGTTCGCCTATTTCTTCATCGCCGCTGCCGCCGTCGCCTACTACCGCTACGAAAGCGAGAAGATCCGCGCCTTTCCCGACAGAAAATAAAAAGCGCAGGCTCCGGAGTGCTGCTCCGTGCCTGCGCTCTTGTTATTTTTTCATTTTATTCATCCGTTCGATTCTCTTGGCGCGCTTGTAACGGTAAAGGATATTATCCGCCCACTCGCTGTCAATACGGAGAAAACCCTTGAGCTTTTTGTCCTTGACCGCGAACTGCTCGACGATCTCCTTCGATTTGCCGTAAATCTCCAGACGCGCGGTCTGTACATACGGCGTCATATCCTCGCCCGTAAAATAGGTGAAGCCCATGGTATTGTTCTCTCGGTCGTACATGGAGAGATAGCCTTCCACCACCTCGACACCGTTGAGCTTTTTGGAAACCGTCTGGCTGATAACCGTTTTTGTCAGTTCCACCGCCATATCGTCAAGACCTGACTCGAAAATAAAGATTTTCTCCTTGAAGGAGTTGAAATCCGCAACCGCGCGCTTGCTGATGTTGCGCAGGTTATTGTATTGCTCCTCCAGCTCCTTGTCGCAGAGCTGAAAGCGGTCGATCTTGGGGATCAGATAAACCATAAAGCGGTTTTTCATATCATTATACAAAACCGGGTATGTCAAACGCGCCGAGTAACCGCAGGACGGGCACTTCCAGGCAAACAGACTGCCGTCAAGCACCTGCTCGCGCAGCTCGGGATTGACTGTAACATTCACACTTGTGTAGGCAATTGCCTTGCTCAGCTCGCCGCACATGGGGCAAACAACCGCTTTAACAACCTTCTTTTCCGGCATAACTAACACCTCGCTGATTATATTATACCAACAAAGGATAGTTTTCACAAGTAATTTTCAAAAAATTGTTGATTTTATCGAAAAAATCTGTCATAATATATGATAGATATAAATATACCCTACAAGGAGAGTTTCATATGAGCAAAGAATTTTTTGATAAAGTAAAAAGCACCGTGAGTACAGCTACCGAGGCTATATCCGATGTTGCCCAAAACTTTGTGGAAAAGAACCGCACAAAGGCAAAGCTCAACCGCCTGAGAATGGTGATGAAGAGCGAGAGCGAGCTGATGAACCGTGCGTACATTGAACTGGGCAAGGAGTACTACGAGCTTCTCAAAAAAGGAGACCTCTCCTCCGCGGACGAAAAGCAGAAAAACCTGATGGGTGTTGTGGACGCCAGCAAGGCGAAGATCGCGAAAGCGAGGGACTGCTACAGAACGATCCTGGAAAACCAGAACGATTTTGTTTTCGCTTCTCCCTCCACGCAGCCGAAGCCCGAGGTAAAGCAGGAGGAGGTCGTCGACATCACCGTAGTCTGCTCCAACGAGGACGACTACAGCACCAGCCCTTTTGACAGCTGCGAAGCGGTTGTTTCCGAAAAGGCGGAAGAGATCGTAACCGCCGCTTCCGACGCGGCGGATGACGCGGAGGACGCGGCGCAGGAGCTTGCGGAGTCTATTCCGGACGAAGCGGAGAAGCTGGGTGAAGCGGTTACCGCGGCAGAAAGCGCTGCCGACGACAGCGCCCCCGTTTCCAGAACGCATTTCCACAAGGCGATGAAGGAAGCGCTCGACGAGGAATATCCCGACGACGAGTTATTTTAGGGAACCGTTTTGGCAAGATTATGCCGTGAAGATTTCGCGCTTATGCGCGGTAGGGAATTTTTAGAGATTCCCTTTAAGAAATCAATCAGAGCGACAGGCAGACAGCGCGTCTGCCTGTTTTTTTGTGAAAGGCAAAAGTGAAAGGGCAAGCCCGAAGGCTTGCCCTTAAAGGTTATGTGGAAGGAATGAATTATTTCATGAAGGTGCTGGAATCGCCAATCTTGCCGTCGATGCCCTGGAATCCGCCCGCGCAGCAAACATATACTCTCATGTTCGCCTGACCGCTTGCGGAAACGCTCAGTGTACCATTGGTAACCTGCTTAACATCACCTGTTACCGCGTCAACATACTTGCCGTTGGGCAGATTGTTGAAGGTCGCGCCGCCGGAGATGGCTACACAGGCAAGGCTGTCAACGCCCTTCGCGGTGTAGCGGCGGGTGAACGCCATGTTGCCGCCTGTGACGTTGGCGGTGGTGTACTGACCCTTCTGGAGAGCGGGGATCGCGCGTCTGATCATGTTGAGCTTTCTGACGTGCTGCGCCAGAGGCTGGTTCAGAGTGGACTGAACGGTGCCGCTCGCGGTATAAACGCCGAAGTCGGTGGCGTTTACGGTACCCTCGATGTTATCACCGAAGTAAGCGCGTCCTGTCTTGGAGAGGGGCTGGTTAGGACCGACGTCGATAACCTGACCCTTCTGGAACTCGATCTCGGAGCCGTAGTACAGGCAGGGGATGCCGCGGAAGGTGAACATCAGATCCATGTTCTCCGCCCATGTGGTGGTACCGCCGTTGAAGCGGACGGTCTGCTGGTTATCGGGGGCGTAGTCGTGGGAGTCAACGTACATAACGTTCCAGGTGGAGTCGTTGAAGTACTGGTCCTCGCCGAGGCCGCAGTTATACGCGTCGCGCGCACTGTCAAAGTTCCAGTGCATCGAGAAGTCGATAACGCCTGTGCCGTTGAACTTGCTGTAGTCGGGAGCATGATAGGTCACGCCCTTAAGGAAGGCGTTATCAGAGGTGGGAGCACCTGACGCGTTGGAGTGAGCGTTAAAGTGCTTGATCGCGTTGTCGTAGTTGGATTTCCAGTCTGTCTTTGACCAGTTGTTCATCCACGCGCTCTCGGTCTCCTTCCAGCCGTAGAACGGGCAGGAGTCGGACTGCAGACCGTGGTTCCATACGTCACGGACACGGGCGCAGACC
>ONSE01000036.1 GCA_900320415.1 uncultured Eubacteriales bacterium | reverse complement strand
AGTATCCTATTACACGGGCGACAACAAAAACACAGTACTCAAAGGCATCGGCGATATTCGATGGGGCATCGACATCAGGGGCGGCGTAGAGGCGACATTTAAGCCTGCCAACGGGGTAGACGCCACTGATGAACAGCTTGAGTCCGCAAAATCAATTATTGAGCTTCGTATGATTTCCCAGGGTATCACAGACTATGAGCTGTACGCTGACAGAAACAGCGACAGGATCATCGTGCGTTTCCCGTGGAAATCAGACGACCAGACACACGACGCAGTGAAGGCGATCCAGGACATCTCGTCCACCGCCGAGCTGACCTTCAGACCGGGCAATTCCTACGCGACGACCGACATCGGTTCTGACGGCGAGTATGTATACAAGACCCCGACGGGCGACACCGAAGAGGTACTGATGACAGGCTCCAGTGTTGAAAAGGCGGAGGCGCAGTATTATACAGACAACAACGGCAAGTCGCAGTTCGTCGTCAGCCTGACGCTGACGGACGAGGGCGCCAAGACCTTTGCCGATATCACCACCACATACCTGAAAAAGACGATTTCCATCTGGATGGACGACATTATGCTTTCCGCTCCCACCGTTCAGGCGACCATCACCGACGGCAAGGCGCAGATTTCGGGTAATTTCACCTCCGCGTCCGCGACGCAGCTGGCGGAGAAGATCAACGCCGGTGCGCTGCCTGTTCCGCTGGAAACCTCCAACTACGGACAGATCGCTCCTACGCTGGGTATGAACGCGCTGACCGCCATGGGCTACGCGGGTGTTATCGCATTTATCCTGATCGCGCTGATCATGCTGATTTTCTATCGCCTGCCCGGCTTTATCGCGATCATTTCACTGCTCGGTCAGATGGCGCTTTCCATCGCTGCCATCTCGGGCTACTTCACGGCGATCCCTTCCTTCACCATGACACTTCCCGGTATCGCGGGTCTGATCCTCTCCATCGGTATGGGCGTTGACTGTAACGTAATTACCGCGGAGCGTATCAAGGAGGAGCTGCGCGCGGGCAGAACGCTCGACGGCGCGCTGGACAAGGGTACCAAAAACTCCCTGTCCGCTATTGTTGACGGTAACATGACCGTTGTCATCGTTTCGATTATTCTGATGCTTGTATTCGGACCGTCCAACATTCTTTCGTTTATCTTCGGCGAGTCCACCACAGGTACGATCTACGCTTTCGGTTATACCCTCCTCGTAGGTGTTATTTCCAACTTCATCATGGGTATCTTCTTCTCAAGACTGATGCTCAGAAGTATCGCGGGCTTCAAGCCTCTGCGCAAAAAATGGTTGTTCGGAGGTGCTAAGGATGAAAACTGATGTAAATACCAGGACGGATGTACAGATGACCGCTCAGGAAGTCAGCGAGAAATTCAACGGCGGCAAGAAGGTTATTGACTTCGTCGGCAAGAAGAAGATCTTCTTCTGTGTTTCGCTCGCTGTCATTGTGATCGGTATTATCTGCAACTTCATTTTCGGCACGACCCTTGATATCCAGTTCTCGGGCGGCGCGACGCTGACCTTCAGCTACACCGAGGACGAGGCGCATCCCGTAGACCAGGGCGCCCTGTATGATTTCATCCAGGAAAAGACAACGGATAAAATCACCACCTCCTTCTCCACTGACCTGATGGGCAACACGGGCAAGAACGTTTCCGTTCAGTTCTCGGGCAACGACTCCATCGCCACCGAGATCCAGAAGAACCTTGAGTCCGACCTGCAGGCGCAGTATCCCGACAACAGCTTCACCACACTCGAGGCAAACTCTGTTGACGCCTCCATGGGCTTCAACTTCCTGCTCAAGTGTCTGGCGGCGGTTGCTCTCGCGAGCATCCTGATGGTTGTTTACGTGACCATCCGCTTCAAGAAGATCGGCGGTCTTTCCGCAGGTATGATGGCGCTCGTCGCGCTGTTCCACGATATCGCGATGATCTACTTCCTCTACGTCATTTTCCAGATGCCGATCGACTCGAACTTTATCGCGGTAGTTCTGATGATCCTCGGTTACTCGCTGAACGACACCATCGTTATTTACGACCGTGTCCGTGAGCAGAGAAAGCTGATGGGCAGAAGAACGGATGTCGGCACGGTATTCAATGTGTCCGCTTCCAAGACCATGAGAAGAACCATCATGACGTCTGTCACCACCTTCACGGCGATTCTGATCGTTTACATCCTCGCTTATGTATTCAATATCGCTTCGGTCAAGGGCTTTGCCCTGCCGATGATGATCGGCGTTATCTCGGGCTGCTATTCCTCGCTCTGCATCGCGGGTCCCCTCTGGGTTATGTGGCAGAATCACAAGGCTGCCAAGAAAGCGGCTTGATCCCTTACATTTCACGCATACAAAAGGCAGCGGTCATCCGCTGCCTTTTTTCTACAGGGGAATTATAAAATATTCTCCGCATACGGGTACTCGCTGTCCCTGATGGACGCGAGTGCCTTTTTTGCTTTTTCGCTTTCTGCAAAGTACATATCGGGATTGCCGTTTTCGATATGCGTCTGCATCTGCGCAAGGCTCAGACTGATGCCGTCCACATAATCGTGGATCAGAAGGGAGTCAACCTTCTTCGCGACGCCGCCCCATTTTTCATTGATCGCCGCGCAGTCGGACAGCGCGTTCCGAAAGTCGTCCTTGCGCATATAGGTGTCGATCTGTTCTATGATGGCGAGAGACTCGTTTACATTGCCGCAGATGTAAAACAGCTGCGTTGCTGACGCACCCAGGCAAACCAGCAGAAGTCCGATAGAAATGACGGTACGCTTCATGACGCCTCCTTCCTGACGATCTGATAGTTACCCTTTCCGTCCAGCGTCATGAGAAAGACCTCTTCGGCGCGGACGCCGCTTTCCTCAAGGAGCCGCTTTACCTGTTCGCTGTCGGTCTGACACAGCTCCATGCCGTCGCGCAGCAGCTTGCCGTCGCTGATGACAACGGTCTCCAGCTTGTTGTCCTCGATGGCAACACCCATTTCCTCCGCGTCAGGTATCCGGTGCTGCGGCTTTTCGAGAACGCTCACCATGCCGTTGGTTTCCACGATGCAGTACTGCACGTCGGCGAGGGAGAAGATATTCTGCTGACGGAGCTGCGCGAACAGATCCTCGGTCGTCATGCGGAGCCGCCGCAGCTGTCCCTGCAGCAGCTTGCCGTCCTCGATGACGACGACGGGATTTCCGCACACAAGTCTGCGGAACCGTCTGCTTTTCATCATAATGACGCTTGTCAGGATCTCCAGCGCGACCAGTACCATCACAGGGATCACGCCGCTGAGCAGCGGCTGGGAGGTGTTCTGCATGGGGAGGGAAGCGATGTCGGAAACGACCAGCGTGACCACCAGCTCGCTCGGCTGCATATCGCTGATCTGCCGCTTGCCCATCAGCCTGATGGCGACGATAATGAAGGCGTACAGGATCAGCGTGCGGATAACGGATATTAACATAAAAAATCACCGTGACTAGTATTTACCTGCAGTGATGAATATATTCCCGCTTGCTGTGGAAAAGTAAAAGCGGTGATAACATGAAATATTCTGTAGTAGAAATAAAAACGAATCTGGAAAGGCAATTCGCGCAGTCCGCCGACCTCACGGTCAGGGAGCTTACGCTGAATTCCGACGCCTGCGTCAAGGCGCTGGTGCTGACAATGGAGGGACTGGTGGACAAGGAGCAGCTCGCGCAGTCGGTGATCAATCCGCTGCTGCCCTGCGAATTCGGCAGCATGGCGCCGTCCGCTGTCGCGGAATGCGTTTTCCGGTCGGTGATCGCCTCGTCGGACGTGACGGAGCTGGAGACCATTGACGAGCTGATCACCTATCTTACCTCCGGATTTGCTGTGCTGGCGATAGACGGGGCGGAAAAGATGTATGCCGTCGGCGTGCAGGGCTACGCCTTCCGCGGCGTCAGCGAGCCGGAGAGCGAGGTGGTGCAGCGAGGCTCGCGAGAAGGCTTTTCGGAGCCGCTGCGCGTCAATATGTCGCTGATACGGCGGCGCGTCAAAAGCCCCGAGCTGGTGTTTGAGCAGATGACGGTGGGGAGCGATTCCCGGACGCAGCTGATGCTTTGCTATTTGCAGTCCAAGGTGTCGCGGGAGCTGCTCGCGACGCTGAAGGAACGCCTGAACTCCTGTGATTTGGAGACGGTGCTGGCGTCGGGTTATCTGTCTGACTACCTCGAGGACAGGCAGACGAGCCGTCTGTTTTCGGGAGTGGGAATCTCCGAACGGCCCGACACCGTCTGCGGCAAGCTGACGGAGGGAAGAATAGCCGTGATTGTGGACGGCACGCCCGCCGTAATCATCGTACCGCGTCTCTTTGTTGAGGAATTCCAGGGGGTGGACGACTACTCCAACCGCACCTATTACGCCGCCTTTGTCCGTGTGATCAAGTATATCTCCTTTTTTACCGCGGTGTTCCTGCCCGGTCTGTATGTCGCGCTGGCGCAGTTCCACCCCGAGTATTTTCCGACGTGGCTGCTCATCAGCACCTCCGAATCACTCGCGAAAACGCCGTTCCCCGTGACGGCGGAGGTGCTGGGCATCACGCTGGTGTATGAGATCATGAAGGAGGCGGGACTGCGGATCCCGAAATCCCTCGGACACGCCGTCAGTATCGTCGGCGCGCTCGTGATCGGGGAGAGCGCCGTGACGGCAGGGATCATCAGCTCGTCCACCCTGATGGTAGTGGCGACCGCAGCGATTTGCAGCTACGTGACGTCCTCGCTCTATCCGCCGATCATGATGCTGCGGTTCATTCTGATCGCCGTGGGAGGTCTCACGGGGCTGTGGGGGATAACACTTGCCACAGCGGTAATTCTCATCAGTATGTGCAGCAAGACCTCGCTGGGAGTTCCCTATATGTCGTCGCTCGCGCCGTTTTCTTTCAAAAGAATGCGCGATGTCTTTATCCGCGCGAGCTGGAAGCAGCTCGCCAGGCACACCATCCGTGTGCAGCGATTTCCCGAAACGGAGGTAACGGATGCAGGCAAGAATTAAATTTTCCTCCAAGCGTTTTTTGCTGGCGCTGATGCTGTGCGCCTGTTCGATTATTCTTTTACAGAATGATGATCTTGCGGCGGACACCTCCTTCACCTTTCAGCTGCTCGGTATTCTCGGCGGACTGTCGGTGTGCTTTGTCCTTTTTCTGCCCTCCCTCTTCATCAAAATACGGACAGACGGCGATGTGCTGCAGCTGGCGGAGAGATGTACGCCAAGGGCGAAGCTCCCTCTGGCGGCGGTTTATTCCTGCTGTTTTGTCTATACGGCGCTGTATTTTCTGCTGCCCTATACGGAGATGTTCCACACAAAGTATTTTCCGGAGGCGTCACCCTGTCTGATCACGGTGGTGCTGCTCGCCTGCTGCGTTTACGCCGCCTGCAAGGGTGTCAACGTCATCTCGCGGTTCGGTGTATTCCTCTTCGCGTTTGCCCTGCTGACCAATATCCTGATGTTCGGCGGCAGCGTTTCCGAGGTGGACTGGGGGCACTGCACCTTCGCGCTCAGGGGAGATGCCGGGGAATTCCTGCAGAACACGGTCTATTTTGTCACGCCTGCCTTTATCATTCCCATCTTCGCCTGCCTGTCGGGCTGTGTGAGCAATTTCAGGCTGCGGCAGCCTGTTTTTGCCCTGGTATTTACGGGTATAAAATACGCCGCTGTCATCTTTTTCATCTGTTTCGCGCTGGGTGATTATTCGCGGCGGCAGGGCTTCCAGACCTTCCTGCTGTCGCGTGTGGCGCATTTTTCCACCTTCGCGGGAATCGAGAGCTTTTATCTCGCCCTGAGCACGATGGCGGTGTTTATGATACTCTCGCTGCTGCTTTGCTGCATCACCAAAAGCGTCGGAAGGAGCGGGGAGCTAAGACCGATCATCCTTTTCACGGGAATCATTCTGGCTCTCGATGTGGCGGCGACATATCTCGATCCCGTCAGAGAGGTGCTGACAAATCCGTTGCTGTTTGTCGTTCTGACGGTCATCCCGGCGGCGGTTATCCCAATGATCTGGTATTTTATAGGGAGGAAGTCAAATGCGCCGAAAAATTAGCATAGTATTAACCATATGGAGCGTTGCCTTTTCAGCCTTGCTTCTGACGGGCTGCAATACCTCGCGCCGCATTGAGACCGCTGCCATCATTGAGAATGTGAGCGTCAACAGGCAGGACGGGGAGATCATCTATACCTTCTACCGTCTGACGGATGACGAAAAGCCGTGGGGCGTGGACGTGAGGGCAGATTCCCTTGAGGAGGCGTGTGCGCTCGCGGAGGAGAGCTATATACCTCACTTTTCTCTTGCCAAGCTCGAGCTGCTGATGATTGACGAGGACGTGTATGAGGAGGTCATGGAGTCGGACATCGATTTTATCTCCACCCGTCCGTCCTTCTCCCCGATAGCCTATGTCACACTCTGCGACGACAAAACAATGGAGAGCTTCCGCGAAAACAACCGAGCGCAGAGGGTGATAGAGGAACAGTTAATTCTTCTGAAGAATCATAATCCTGACGTCAGCATCAACTATCTCAGTATATTCAATCAATTCGCGCGGGAAGGGGAGGAATCCTTCACGGTGCCCTTTGTTAGTTCCGAAAAAGAACTAAAAGTGAGCGAATTTGAAATCAGGCGAAAAAAATAAAAAATAATTGTCGAATATTTCATTAAAAGACTTTATCTCTGCCGCAGTTTGTTGTATAATATAACTTAATTGTATGGTGTGTCAATATACCCAAATTCAAAAAGGCGGTGGCAGTATGTCAGAATTTTCGGTACCTTTATCCCAAATCGTTGACAGTCTCGGACTCGACAAGGTGTATATCGCGGATAATTATGAGCAAATCAATATTTCAACCGTGGAGATCAACCGGCCGGGACTGGAGCTGACTGGTTATTTTGAATTTTTCGACAACAAGCGCATACAGGTGCTCGGCAACACCGAGTTTGCCTATCTGGGCAGGTTCGGCTCGGAGGCGCAGAAAATGGTCATCGAGTCCATTTTCAGCTTCGGACCTCCCGCGGTGATCATCTGCCGCCGGATCGAGCCGACCAACGTGATACTCGAGAGCGCCAAGCTGCACAAGGTGTCAATATTCGCCACCGACGAAAACACCTCCGATCTGACCGCGCGTCTGGTTCAGTTCCTGAACCGCGAGCTGGCGCCGCGCATCACGCGCCACGGTGTTCTGGTGGAGGTCTACGGCGAGGGCTGTCTGCTGATCGGCGACAGCGGCGTCGGAAAGAGTGAGACCGCCATCGAGCTGATTAAGCGCGGTCACCGCCTTGTCGCGGACGACGCGGTAGAGATCCTGCGCACCAACGTCAATACCCTGATAGGCAAAGCGCCCGCGAATATCCGTCATTTCATCGAGCTGCGCGGCATCGGCATCATCAACGCGCGGCAGCTCTTCGGCATGGGCGCGGTCAAGATGCAGGAAAAAATAGATATGGTCATCAATCTTGAGCTTTGGGAAAACGCCAAGGTGTACGACCGCATGGGACTGGACAGCGAATACATGGAGATCCTCGGCGTAGAGGTCCCCGCGCTGACCATTCCCGTCAAGCCGGGCCGAAACCTCGCGGTCATCATCGAGGTGGCGGCGATGAACAACCGGCAGAAAAAGATGGGCTACAACGCCGCGAAGGAGCTTCTCGTCAATCT
>ONSE01000200.1 GCA_900320415.1 uncultured Eubacteriales bacterium | reverse complement strand
ATGCCCTATGTGGAGGCGCATTTCCCCGTCAGAACAGGCGCGAAGTATACCGCCGTCTGCGGTTCGTCCTCGGGAGGTCTGCAGTGCTTCTTCACGGGACTGCTGCACAGCGGCCTGTTTTCGATGATCGGCGCGTTTTCGCCTGCCATGATGCTCTACAGCGAGGAGGATATCCGCGCGTGGATCCTCTCGCGCATGGCGGACGATATGCCGTATATTTATCTCTATTCGGGAATGGCTGACGAGCTCGAGGAGAGGATTTTCGCCTGCGCCGACAGCACCTACGATATCCTCACGGAGATCGGCTATCCCTGCGACCGCCTCAACGAGGTCATCATGCCCGGGTACCGCCATAACGAGGACGCGTGGGCAGAGATTTTCCGGGATTTTTTGCACACGTTTTTGTATCGTGCCGGCGATTAGCGGGCAGCGCTGAGTGATTCATGTTCCCTCTTGCCGAGCTCGGGAAAATGTGCTATCATATGACGAGAACAAAAAAGGGATGATGTTATGGCGAGAGTCGTGCCGCTGTTCAGCGGCAGCAAGGGAAACGCCTACTACGTGGGAACAGCCGCCGAGGGCGTGCTGATCGACGCGGGGCGCAACTGCAAGCAGATTGAACAGGCGATGGAGGCGAACGGTCTGAGCATGAAGAGCGTCGCCGCCGTCTTTGTGACGCACGAGCACACGGACCACTGTCAGGGTCTGCGCGTGCTCACCAAGAAAAACAAGCTGCCCGTCTATGCGAGCGAGGGCACCCTCAGCGCGCTGGCGGCGAGGAACTGCCTTTTTGAGGGCGGCAGAACGGGCGTGATCACCTCGGAGCTCGCCCTCGGCAATATGCTGGTGCGCCGCGTGAACACCTCTCACGACGCCGCCGAGAGCTGCTGCTATCAGGTGACGGCTCCCGACGGCAAAACCGCCATGATCGCCACCGATCTCGGCTATGTCAGCGATGAGATCCGCGACGCGCTTTCCGCGTGTCAGTTCGCGGTGCTGGAGTCCAACCACGATATCGAAATGCTGCGCACGGGGCCGTACCCCTATCCCCTGAAAAAGAGGATCCTCTCCGACCTCGGCCACCTCTCCAACGACGCCTGCGCCGTGGAGCTGGCGCGGCTCGTCAGCGGCGGCACCCTGCGGCTCATGCTCGGCCACCTCAGTGAGCAGAACAACACGCCCCATACCGCCCTGCAGACCTCGGTCGCGGAGCTGGCGCGCGCGGGTATGCGGTTTAAAAGCGACTACACACTCGACGTCGCGCCTGCCTATCCCACAGTAAAGAGCGTGATTTTTTAATGCAGAGAGTCAACATCATATGTATCGGCAGGGTCAAGGAAAAGTATTTCAGCGACGCGATCGCCGAATATGCCAAACGCCTGCAGGCGTTCTGCCGCTTTCAGATCATCGAGCTGCCCGAGGAGAAGCTGCGCGGCAGCGCGAACGACGCGCAGATCGCGGAGGTCGTCGACGCCGAGGGCAAAAAGCTCCTTGCCAAGATCGGGGCGTCCGATTACGTGATCGCCCTGTGCATCGAGGGCACGCTGCGCTCGAGCGAGGAGCTGGCGAAAACGCTCGGCAGCCTTGCGGTATCGGGCAGGAGCACGGTGGATTTTATCATCGGCGGCAGCTACGGCCTGAGCGGCGCGGTCAAGAAACGCGCCGACGAGCGGCTCTCGATGAGCCGCATGACCTTTCCCCACACCATGGCGCGGATGATCCTCAGCGAGCAGATCTACCGCGCCTTTGAGATCGCAAGCAACGGGAAGTACCATAAGTAGACGGAAGGGAAGAGCGGTCAGTGAGCCTGACCGCGGATAACAACGGAGAATCACATATGGCATTAGACGGTATTTTTTTACGGCATATCAAACATGAAATTGAAAAAGAGGCGATGGGCGCGCGTGTCAATCAGGTCTACCAGCCCAACCGCGACGAGCTGATTCTGGTGCTGCGCGGCAGCGCGGGGGCGAAAAAGCTGCTGCTCTCGGCGAGGGCGAACTCGCCGCGCGTGAATTTCTGCGCCGAGACTCCCGAGAATCCCGCGCAGCCGCCGATGTTCTGTATGCTGCTGCGCAAGCGTCTCGGCGGCGGCAGGCTCACCGCGGTGCGTCAGCTCGACTGCGACCGCGTGCTTTTCCTCGATTTCGCCTGTGTCAACGAGCTGGGCGATACGGTCACTCTCACCGTCGCCTGCGAAATCATGGGAATGTACAGCAATATCATCGTACTCAACCGCGACACGGGCGTGATCGTGGACGCGCTCAAGCGCGTTGACCTCACCGTCAGCAGCAAGCGGCTGATCCTCCCGAATTTAAAATACGAGCTGCCCGAGAGCCAGGACAAGTGCAGCCTGCTGACCTCCTCTCCCGGGGAGATCGCCGCAAAAATCAAGGGCTTTCCCGCCGAAATGAGCCTTAGCAAGGCTGTGCTGCAGGCGGTTCAGGGCATTTCCCCGATCATCTCGCGCGAGATCGAGCACCGCGTCATGGATGGCGCAACCAACCGGCCGGAGGGCGTATTGGAGGAGAGGCTCCTCAGCGTTCTCGAGGAGGTCAAGGCGCTGTGTCGGGACGTGTCAGGCGTGCCCTATACGGTTTTCCGGGAGGACGGCAAGCCGATGGACGTCGCGTTTTTCGAGATCCGTCAGTACGGCGGCCTCGCGCGCGTCGAAAAGGGAGAGAGCTTCAACGCGGCGATCGACCGCTTCTATGACGAGCGCGACCGTCAGGAGAGGATGCGCGTCAAGACCCACAGCCTCAACAAGCTGCTGACCAACCTGCGCGACCGTGTGGCGCGGAAGCTGCAAAAGCAGCACGCCGAGTTGGCGCAGTGCGCCGACCGCGAGCAGCTGCGGATCCGCGGCGATCTGCTGCAGGCGAATCTCTACCGCGTGCCGCGCGGCGCGGACAGCGTGGAGGTCGAGAATTTCTACGACCCGAACGGCGGCACCCTGACGATCAGGCTCAACCCCGCGGTTTCACCCGCGGCGAACGCCCAGAAGTTCTACAAGGACTATCAGAAGGCGAAGAACGCCGAAAAGTTTCTGACCGAGCAGATCGCGAAGGGAGAGGAGGAGCTGTCCTACCTCGATTCCGTCCTCGACGAGGTCAGCCGCGCCGAAACCGAGCGTGAGCTGGCGCAGATCCGCGAGGAGCTGACCGAGCAGGGCTACCTGAGAAAGCCCCGGGGCAGGCAGCCGAAGCAAAGCGCGCTGCCGCCGCTGGAATTCACCTCGTCGGACGGATTTAAAATCTACGTCGGCAGGAACAACCGCCAGAACGACCGCCTGACGCTCAAGACCGCCGCCAAGACCGACGTATGGCTCCACACCAAGGATATCCACGGCTCGCACGTCATCATCGCCGCCGAGGGCAGAGAGGTCAGCGAGACCGCCATCTTAGAGGCGGCAAGGCTCGCCGCCTATCACAGCAAGGCGCGCCAGAGCACCAACGTCCCCGTCGATTACACCCTCGTCAAATACGTCAGCAAGCCCGCCGGCGCCAAGCCCGGCATGGTGATCTACGTCAAAAACAAGACGGTCTATGTGTAGAGTGCGGCGCATTGGATAACAGTATGAAATTTGCATTACAAAACAGGGACGCCTCGGCGTCCCTGTTGTTTTACTGTTCACTTCAAAAAAAGATAACGCCGTACGGCTCCCTATGCCAGCTCGCGGTCGATGTAATCAAAGTACGGCTTGCGCCAAATGTCGGGGTGCTCGGTGGTGTACCACTCGAACTCCTCCTTCAGACCCTCGTCCAGCGGCGTCAGCTCGGGCATGAGGGCACACATCTTGCTCACGTCAAGACGGTAGTCGTAGTTGTGGAACGGGAAATAATCGCGCTGTGTAAAGATGTCCGCCACGCGCAGCAGCTCGATCTCCTTGCCCGCCGCCTCGTAGCAGAGCGTCGCCCAGTCCTTCGCGGTAATGCTTTCGGGATTGCCGACGTTGAACACGCGGTTCTCGGGGTGCGTCTCCAGAAGCAGCTCCATGAAGCGGCAGAGATCCTTCACGTTGAAGAACTGCAGGCTCAGGTCGCGCTCGGGAATATAGAATTTCCTGTCGCCGAGGGCGCAGTCAAAGACAAACAGCTCGCGGTAGATGTTCTCGTATACGCCGTAAAGATAGGGCGGCCGCAGGATATAGGCGTTCTCCACGCGCTCGGTCAGCGCTTTTTCGGCGGCGATCTTGTTGGTGCCGTACTCGCCCCAGAGATAGTTCTCGCCTACGGGCTGCGACTCCTCAAAGGGCTGCGGATTGCTCTCGGGATATACCGCGCTCGAGCTGATCATAATGTAGTTGTCAAACTCTCCGTCCAGCGCGTCGAGCAGCGAGGTGACGTGCTCCCCGGTGTAGGCGCAGATGTCGAGCACCGCGTCAAAATGCAGCTCCTTCAGCTCGTCTGTCAGGGCGTTCCTGTCCGCTTGGATCAGCGTCACGCCCTCCGCTTGCGGACGGCTGCCGCGGTTGAGGACGTACACCTCGTCGCCCTGCTTCACAAAATACTCCGCCGCGTAGCGGCTCACAAAGTTGGTGCCTCCCGTAATCAGCAGTTTTTTCATCAAATCCTCCTCCCGATGGTTACAATGCGCCTTTTGAAACGTTT
>ONSE01000095.1 GCA_900320415.1 uncultured Eubacteriales bacterium | reverse complement strand
GTGGTTCTCCGAGAACGCCGCTCCCGACTTTATGGAGCTGCGCGGCAGACTGATGGCGCTGCTCCAGGACGAGAGCGAGCTGCAGGAAATCGTCAACCTCGTCGGTATGGACGCGCTTTCCGCGCCCGACCGTCTCAAGCTCGAATCCGCGCGCTCCATCCGTGAGGACTACCTCCATCAGAACGCGTTTGACCCCACCGACACCTACACCTCCCTGCCCAAGCAGGTGCTGATGATGCGCGCGATCCTCAGCTACTACGACAAGGCTCTCGAGGCGCTGCAGAACGGCGCCGACATCGAGCTGCTCGTCAATATGCCTGTCCGCGAGAGGATAGGACGCTTCAAATACGAGCCCGAGGACAAGGTGCAGGCTGAATTTGAGTCCATCGGGGCGCAGCTTGACAGCGAAATCGCTGATGTTCTGAGAAGGAGTGATGACTGATGCCAAAGGAATACCGTACCATTAGAGAGGTAGCAGGTCCTCTGATGATGATCAGCGACGTTGAGGACGTCAAGTACGACGAGCTGGGCGAGATCGAGCTGCCTGGCGGCGAGACCCGCCGCTGCAAGGTGCTCGAGGTAGACGGCAGCAACGCGCTGGTGCAGCTCTTTGAATCCGCCGCGGGAATCAACCTCGCGGAATCCAAGGTTCGTTTTCTGGGAAGATCCATGGAGCTTCCCGTTTCCCCCGATATGCTTTCGCGCGTGTTCGACGGTCTGGGAAATCCCATCGACGACGGTCCCGCGCTGATTCCCGAAAAACGCATGGACGTCAACGGCACGCCCATGAACCCCGCCGCGAGAAACTATCCGCAGGAGTTCATCCAGACGGGTATTTCCGCGATCGACGGTCTGAACACCCTCGTAAGAGGTCAGAAGCTTCCCATCTTCTCCGCTTCGGGTCTGCCTCACGCGCAGCTCGCGGCGCAGATCGCCCGTCAGGCCGCCGTAAGAGGAAAGAACGAGCAGTTCGCGGTTGTTTTCGCCGCTATGGGTATCACCTTCGAGGAATCCGACTACTTTATCCAGTCCTTCAAGGAGACAGGCGCGATCGACAGGACCGTCATGTTTGTCAACCTCGCCAACGACCCCGCGATCGAGCGTATCGCCACCCCGAAGATGGCGCTGACCGCCGCGGAGTACCTCGCGTTTGACCTGGGAATGCACGTCCTCGTCATTATGACCGACATCACCAACTACGCCGACGCGCTGCGCGAGGTTTCCGCCGCCCGCAAGGAGGTTCCCGGACGCCGCGGCTATCCCGGATATATGTACACCGACCTCGCGACCCTCTATGAGAGAGCGGGCAGACTGAGAGGCAAGGACGGCTCGATCACGCTGATCCCGATCCTCACCATGCCCGAGGACGACAAGACCCACCCCATCCCCGACCTGACAGGCTACATCACCGAGGGACAGATCATCCTCTCGCGTGAGCTGTACCGCAAGGGCGTAACGCCGCCGATCGACGTTCTGCCCTCGCTGTCCCGACTGAAGGACAAGGGTATCGGCCCCGACAGAACCAGAAAAGACCACGCCGCCACCATGAACCAGCTCTTCGCCGCCTACGCGAGAGGCAAGGACGCGCGCGAGCTGATGGTCATTCTCGGCGAAGCGGCGCTGACCGATATGGACAAGAAATACGCGGAGTTCGCCGAAGCGTTTGAAAAGGAGTACGTCTCCCAGGGCTACGACGCCAACCGCTCGATCGAGGAAACCCTCGACATCGGCTGGAAGCTCCTCGCAATCCTGCCGCGCTCCGAGCTGAAACGAATCAAGGACGATATGCTCGACGAGTTCTATCCTGCGAAATAAGGATAGTCTGACGACTCGGAGGTAAAAATATGGCAGTAATGAATGTAAATCCGACGCGTATGCAGCTGAGCAAGCTCAAAAAGCAGCTCACCACCGCTGTGCGCGGACATAAGATGCTCAAGGACAAGCGCGACGAGCTGATGCGGCAGTTTCTCGACCTTGTAAGGGAAACCAGAGAGCTGCGCGACAGGGTCGAGTCCGAGCTGGAGCGCTGCAACGCCCACTTCGTCAACGCGGGCGCGGTGATGAGCAAGGAAGCGCTCGACGCCTCCCTCCTCTCGCCCAAGCAGCAGATCAACGTCGAGGTCGGCTCCAAAAACGTGATGAGCGTGGAGATCCCGCAGTTTTCGAGCGACACCCGCACCGCCGACAAGGGCGATATCTTCCCCTACGGCTTCGCGTTCACCTCCTTTGAGCTGGACGACGCGGTGACAAGTCTCGACAAGCTGCTCCCCGACCTGATCAAGCTCGCGCAGTACGAAAAGAGCTGCGAGCTGATGTCGGCGGAGATCGAGAAAACCCGCCGCCGCGTTAACTCGCTTGAGCACGTCATGATCCCGCGCTATCAGGAGACCATCAAGTATATCTCCATGAAGCTCGAGGAAAACGACCGCTCCAGCCGCACCAGGCTGATGAAGGTCAAGGATATGCTGCTCGACAAGGCGCACCACTACAGCGCGTAATATAAAATGACTGCCCCCGACCGTCATCGGCCGGGGGTTAATATTTATACGCACGGAAAATGAACCTCATATTTTCGAGAATATCGTGCAGCTCCCGGGTTTCCGTCTCAGAGAGCGTCAGATACTTCCCGTTGTTTTCGACAATGCCGTCGCCGTCACAGGCAGGCAAAAATCGGTCAGAGCCAAAAGAGATGCTGACCTCCGCGCGGAACCCGCAGGAGGAGTTATCGTAGTGCAGCCCCTTGCCGTAGAGCAGTGTACAGAGCCTCACGGAATCCTCCTTGGAAGCGGAGACCATCCTCTCCTCATAGCGGATTTCCTCCTGTCCCGCAAAGGGGTTGAAGGAAACAAAGAACAACACGCGGGAATGCCACAGAAGGGCAATCAAAACGAGAACGATGACCGCTCC
>ONSE01000135.1 GCA_900320415.1 uncultured Eubacteriales bacterium | reverse complement strand
CCTTTTTTTGGAGCGGATGATGGGAATCGAACCCACACGATCAGCTTGGAAGGCTGAAGTTCTACCACTAAACTACATCCGCATATTCACAACACTGTTGATTATAGCATCATCAGGGCAATTTGTCAAGTGTTTTCTTGGAAGTTTGTATAAGAAAAAGTTATGGCGGAATATCCTCCGAATCTATTGACAAACGGATGAAAAACCTTTAAAGTTTAGTTGTACACTTTTGTGACAATTATCAGGTGGTTAATATGAGAGTGAACATTGTCGGAGCAGGACTTGCGGGACTTTCCGCTGCGCTGACGCTCGCTAAAGACGGTGTGGAGTGCAACCTTTTTTCTATCCAGCAGTCGGAGCGCGCACAGTCGGTCATGGCGGAGGGCGGCATCAACGCGGTACTGGATACGATGGATGAGGGCGATAAAATAGAATACCATTTTCAGGATACCATGAACGGCGGGGCGAATCTGGCTGATCCCAACGCCGTAGATGGTCTTTGCAGCAACGCGCCCGCGATCGTCAGGGAGCTGGAGACACTCGGCGTACCCTTCGGCAAGAATGATAAGGGTATTGTCCAGCGCAGCTTTGGCGGTCAGAAGAAAAAGCGCACTGCTTTTGTGAAGAGCAGCACGGGGAAAATGCTGATGACCGCGCTCATTGACGCCGTCAGGCAGTATGAGGCGCAGGGCTTGGTTTACCGCTATCCGCACCACTGCCTGGAGGGATTATTGCTGCGTGACAATGAATGCAGCGGCGTCCTGATTTCCGACGAATTCACGGGAGATGTCTATGAATTCTACGGTCCCGTTATTCTCGCGACAGGAGGTATGAACGGTCTGTTTGAGGGAATGACGACAGGAACCACCCTGAATACCTCGGATGCGACCGCCATAGCTCTCGAAAGCGGCGTCGAGCTTGCCAATCTGGAGTTCATTCAGTACCATCCCACCACTATCGCCATTCAGGGCAAGCGTCTTCTGATCAGTGAGGCGGCGAGAGGAGAGGGCGGCAGACTTTATGTTATGCGCAAGGGATATAAATGGTTCTTTATGGAGGAAAAATATCCTGAGCTGAAAAATCTGATGCCCAGGGATGTTGTATCAGCCGAAATGGTCAGAGTGGTTTCACTTGCCGAATGCGATAACCAGGTATTTCTCGATATGACGGAGATTCCCGCGTTCATTTGGCAAAGCCGTCTGTCTGATTTGCGCGAGCAGTGTGTCAACTATCTGAATATGGATCCTGTTCAGACCCCGATACCTGTTTCTCCCGGGATTCACTATTTCATGGGCGGCATCCGTGTGGATGAACGGCACCGCACCTCGCTTTCCAATCTTTACGCCGCGGGGGAGTGCGCCTGTCAATATCATGGTGCGAACCGCTTGGGCGGCAATTCCCTCCTGGGGGCGATTTACGGCGGCAGAGTGGCGGCTCAGGCTGTACTGGAGTTTGCCGACCGCGACGCGCTCTATCGCAGGAATGCGCTGGAGGATGTTCCTGCCCACAAGGTTTCACCCGCCGTTTCTGCCCGTGTAACGGCGATACTGTCCAATTCCCTGCAGATCATCCGCCACGAGGCGACAATTGATAATTCTCTGAAAGAAATAAAAATGATGCTTTCGGATATTGACAATCCTGCCGAGCGACGCAGGCTGCGTTTGGCGCAGGCGGTGCTGCTTTCGGCGAAATACCGCCGCGAGAGCCGCGGGGCGCACAAGCGTAAGGATTATCCCGAAAAGGACGACGTTAATTTTCATAAACAGACCGTGGTAAAACGAAACGGCGACGAGCTGGAAATCAGCTTTTGCGAGATTCCTGAACGGAGAACATGATGGAGATTCTGATTGAGATCAAGCGGCAGAAGGGTCCTTCGGATCCGTCGTATTATCAGACAATTCAATATGAGGCGGAGAGCGTTGAGGAGAGCATCGCGACGGTCCTGCGGAGGATGAACGCCATGCCTGATCTGAAGGATACGGAAGGGAACGAGGTGGGCGAAATCCACTGGCAGTGTAGCTGTCTGCAAAAGAAGTGCGGCGCCTGCGCCATGCTGATCAACGGACTGCCGCGGCTGGCCTGTGATACGCGTCTGAAGGATTTCAAGGAAAACCTTCTTTTGCGTCTGGAGCCGCTGAAGAAGTTCCCTGTGGTGCGGGACCTGGTGGTTGACAGAAGTATCATGATGAAAAACCTCCGCGAAATCGGAAACTGGCTGGAGAACGAGGCGAAAGTCACCGAAAAGGGTGAGGAGCTTGCCTACGATGCCTCCCGTTGTCTGCAGTGCGGCTGCTGCCTGGAGGTGTGTCCGAATTTTGAGGCGGGCGGCAAATTCTATGGTGCTGCGGCGTTTGTTCCCGTTTCCCGGGTGCTCTCGGAGCTTCCGAAGGCGCGTAAATACCGGTTGGTGAAGAAGTACCGCAAAAGAGTTTTCAGCGGATGCGGAAAATCGCTCGCCTGTCACAATATCTGTCCCGTTGGCATTGATGTCGAAAGCAAGCTGGTCAATTCCAACGCGGTAGCGGTATGGCGCAGGTTTTTCAGCAAAAAGTCAAAAAATAAGGAGTAGCCGTGCCAAGGCACATCAGACCGTTCCGGAAGCTTTCCGGAGCGGTTTTTTGCATTCTATCACCTTTTGGAATTCGCACCGCCATACATCAAAAGCTGACAGTATCCTCGTATGAGAGAGGGTCAGGCAAAGAGGATGATTTCGATGGAGCCCGCTGACAAAGACGGGCGAGACGGCTGCGTTGATTCGGGGAACCCGCGGGTTTGGTGAGAAAACGGAAATATCTTGCACTCCCGTTCATTTTTGCTCGGAAAATCCTTGAAAAATGCGTCGGTATGTCCTATAATGTAGTGAGAATAAATGCGGAATCGGAGAGATTTTATGAAGGTTTTTTTCACTATACTCATTTGTAAGCTGCTGCGCTTTGTCGGAAAGCTCATCGGTAAGGGAAGCAGCCTACCGGGACAGATCGCGCTCAAGCTCTGCCCCGACATTCTCAGCAGGGTGCAGCTGCCGTCCCATATCATCGCGGTAACAGGCAGCAACGGCAAGACCTCCACGGTGGAGATGATCGCCCATATCCTGCGGGGCAGCGGAAAGAAAATCGCGTGGAACCGTGAGGGCTCCAATCAGATCGAGGGCGTCACGACACTGGTGCTGAGCAACGCGACCCTCGGCGGCAAGGTGAAATGCGATATTCTGCTGATCGAAAGCGACGAGCGCTTTGCGCGCTATACGTTCCGCTACATCAGGCCGACGCACTATGTGATCACCAATCTCTACCGCGACCAGCTGACGCGGAACGGTCATCCCGAGTGGGTATATGACGCCATCGCCGACAGTATCCACGACGGCACCCGGCTGATCCTCAACGCCGACGATCCTCTGGTTTCCTGTTTTGGAAACGGCAGGAGCGACGTAATCTGGTTCGGAGCGGACAAGCTCTCCTCCGATACGGAAACCTTGGAGAGTGTTTACAACGACGGCGCCTACTGTCCTGTCTGCAAGAAGCCGATGACCTACAGCACCTATCACTACAATCACATCGGACACTACGCCTGCACCTCCTGCGGCTATAAGCGCCATGATACCGCCTACACCATCACCTCCGTTGATCTTGACGGAGGTGAGATGGAGATCGACGGCAGGTACCGCATCTCGCTGGCGCTCAAATCGCTGTATAATATTTATAACATTCTCGCCGCCTACACCGTGGCGCGGATCGTCGGTATCGACGGGGCAAAAATCGCCGCCGATATGAACGACTATGTTCTCAAAAACGGCAGAGTCATCACCTTCGGGCTGGGCAGCCGCCGCGGAACGCTTTTGACCTCCAAGCACGAGAACAGCATTTCCTATGACCAGAGTCTGCGCGTCGCCTCGGCATACAGGGAGGGCTGCGACGTTCTGATCATCGTGGACGCCGTGAGCAGAAAATACTTCACCAGCGACGTTTCGTGGCTGTGGGACATTGATTTTGAGATGCTGAACAATGAGAACGTCCGTGAGATCGTGCTGGCGGGAACCTATGTCAACGACCTCGCGCTGCGTTTTGAACACACGGACATCCCGGCGGAGAGGATTCACTGCTTCGCGGATATCAACGAGGCGGTGGACTATCTCGACAGCGGCAGGAAAGAGTACATCTACGCGATCACCTGTTTCTCTGACAAGGGCAAGTTCCTCGCGAGAGTGAAGGGGGAATAACATGAAGCTTTTACACTTATATCATGATATTATGAATCTCTACGGCGAATACGCGAATGTTCTCGCGCTGCGGGAAATGATTCTGAAGAGCGGCGAGGAGTGTGAGACAGAGAGAAAAAGCTTTGGCGAGGCGGTCGATTTTAATGAATATGATTTCGTCTATGTCGGCTCGGGTACCGAGAGGAACCAGAAGCTTGTCCTGGAGGATTTCAGAAGACTGGCGGACGGCTTTCAGGCATATGTCGCGGGCGGAAAGGCTGCGCTCTGGACGGGCAACTCCTTTGAGATCCTCGGAAGCAGGCTGACGGACTGTGACGGAAGGGACTACCGCGGCATCGGGATGTTTTCCTTCACGACGGTGGAGCAGAACAAAAAACGCAGCACCGCCGACGCGATCTTTGAAGCGGATTTTCTGGACAAGCCGCTGGTCGGCTTTGTCAATAAATGCAGCGAGATCGAAGGCATCGGGGAGCCGATGTTCCGCGTCAGAATGGGACTGGGCAACAAAACGGGAGATGAGGGAGAGGGCATCCGCGAAAACAACCTCTTCTGCACCCACCTCACGGGGCCTGTGCTGATGAAAAATCCCGGGCTGCTGGTGTATGTGACAAGACTGGTGACTGGAAAAGAGGTCGCCCCGAACCCTCTGATGGTAAAGGGCTATGAGATCACCTCGCGGGAGCTTGGAAAGCTGCTGGAAAACGGTCAGTAATGCGTCACGGTGCGCTGCTTTCCGCATTGATCATCAGGCGAAATAAGGCGAAAAACCAGGGAGAAGTCCATCGTTGTGACGGGCTTCTCTTTTTCTGTTTTCCTGCGATATCTTGCGGGAAAGGGGAGAAAAAAGTATCCTAATTTGTCAAAACATTTGTGAACCTTCTGTGAAAATCTGTCAAAGATGCTTGACTTTGTGCTTGAAATACATTAAAATAATAAGGTACATTCTTTTACAGAATTTTATTTTGGAAATTTGGAGGTGGAAATTTGAGAGGCTTTCTCAAAAAAAGCATAGCCGCGGCTGTTTCCTGCTCAATGATATTCGGTCTGATCGGCGTCGCGAGCGTTTCCGCGGAGAGTGTGGAAACGGAGCTGTACGTCAGGGCGTCCCAGATAAAAGATATGGGGACCTATGTCGCCATCCAGGCGGCTCTGGATACCGCGCGGTACGGCGCAAGCGAGAGCAATGTCTACCGCGTGACCGTTGAGCCGGGGACCTATGATCTCACCAGAGCGCTGCACATCTACAGCAATACGGTGCTGCAGCTCGACGGCGTGACGCTGAACCGCAACCCCGAGGCGACCGCCAATATGCTGCGCACGGGCGATTACGACAGCGCGTCCGAGGGCGCGACGGGCTATGACGCCCATTCCAACATCGTTGTGCAGGGAGGCGTTTTTGACGGAGGCGGCACCGCCAACACCATGATCAAGGTAGCTCACGCGAGGGATTTTGTGATGAAGAACATCACCTTCCAGAATGAGCACAACGGCCACATCATGGAGATCGCGGGCGTAGACGGCTTCACGGTAAAGGGCTGCTCATTCAAGGATCACTACATGGACGTCGGCGAGGTAGGCTACGAGTCGATCCAGCTGGATATCCTCAAGGAGGGTCACATCGTGCAGTGCCGTTCCGAAGCCCTCACGATGAAAAATATCCTGATTGAGGATTGTCTTTTTGAGAACTGTCCGAGAGGTGTGGGAACCCATACCGCCATCCTGAACGCGCCTTTTGACGGCGTAGTTATCCGCAACAACACCTTCCGCAATATGGGAAGCGCGGCGATCCAGGGCATGAACTGGAAGAACTGCGAGATCAGCGGCAACACGATAGACAACACGCCGCGCGGCATCTCGATCTATTCCATGTTCGACGGCGGACAGGGAGTGTATCCCGCGAGCGTTCTGGCAAATGAGGGCAACACCTCGTCGGACATTTCCGAAAGCTACATCCGTCCGACAAACAGCCGTATTGTCATCGCGGACAACACGATCACCCACTGCGGCACGGTCAAGGACGTCTACGCGCCCTATGAGTGCGCCGCGATTTCGATGATCGGCAAGGTGGTTGACAGATACACCGTCTTTGAGGACGGCAGCGGCGGTTTGCCGAAGGGCGACTATTACATCACAGGCGTCACCATTTCGGGAAACAACATCGATACAAAAGGCTACGGCATCCGTCTCAGCGACATCAGCTCCGTTGAAATGAGCAACAACCGCATCCGGTGCGCCGCCAATCAGTTTGACAAGGTGAAATACCACGGCATTTCTCTCGGTGAGGACACCATCGTCAAGACGATGAAGGACTGCGACATCGAGGGCTGTGTCAACAGCGGTATATATGTGGATGAATCGCAGGTCGGAACCATCTCCGACTGCCGCGTCGCCGACACGGGCGCGGACGCGATACAGTTCAACAACGGCAGCAAGGGAACAGACGTGGTCGATAACTACGTCAGCGGCTCAGAGGACTGCGGCATCGCGGCGATGAGCAAATCCAAGATCTCGAACATCAGCGGCAATACGATCCGCGACTGTAAGTATAAGACGATATACGAGGCGAAGGACGCCACGGCGAACGCGGGCAAAAACTTTGGCGACGCCGCGGAGCTGGAGGCGATCGCCCTCAACTGGGACAGCGTCAATATGGGGCTGGGCGAGAGCTATGTGTTCACCATCACCTCGACCCCTGCGTCGGCAAAGACCTCTTTCATGTGGACGAGCGAAGATACGGACGTGGCACAGATCGAGCCGGGCGGCAGGATCCGCGCGGTGGGGCAGGGAACCACCCGTGTCACCGTCACCGCGAGCAACGGCGTTTCCGCAAGCTGTCAGATCAACGTCTACAACGCGCCCAAGAGCCTGACTCTCAACAAGAATATGCTCATTCTCGGCGTGGGAGAGCAGTTCGATCTCAACAGCACGATCTCCGAGGGCTCCGCTTCTCAGAAGGTGTATTACTACTCCAATAACGCGGATAGTGTGGGCGTAGAGAAAATCGGCGGACTGGTAACGGCGAAGGAGGTGGGAACCGCGACGGTAGTCGCGAAAACCTACAACGAAAAGCCCGCCAGCTGCAATGTGATGGTAAAGCCCGCCCCCGATTCGATTTCGCTCAGCAGGGATTCCCTGAGCCTGGGCACGGGCGAGAGCGCAGCGCTGACCGCCTCCATTCCGCGCGGCACGGCGTCAGCCATCCGCTTTGAGTCAAGCGATAAGGGGGTTGTCAGGGTCGATCAGGACGGCAATCTCTTTGCTGTGGCGATCGGTACGGCGACCGTCACCGCCTCAACCTTCAACGGTCATACCGCCAGCTGCTCCATTACCGTCAGCGAGTCGCCCAAGAGCGTTTCCTTTGAGAACAGCAGCATTAAGGTGAGCGTGGGAGAGAAGGCGCAGGTAACGGCGGTTCTTTCCAACGGTATGTCCAATGTGACCTACAAATCCAGCGACCCGAATGTCTGCAAGGTAAACAGCGTAACGGGAGAGCTGAAGGCGAAATCAAAGGGAGGCGCGGTGATCACCGCCAGCACCCACAACGGCAAAACAGCCTACTGTGAAGTAACGGTAAAATAACGATCACACATAACAAAACAGGGCAGGCGCTCAGCGCCTGCCCTTACTTTATGATGATGCAAATTTCCGATGAAAAAACAAAAATCAAAAGGCTTGCAGAAAACGGATGGCCTCGGCGGGATCCTCCGCCTTAAAAACAGCGGTGCCTGCTACACAGACGTCAACGCCTGCCTCAGCGGCGACCGCGACGGTAGCCGCTCCGATGCCGCCGTCCGCCTCGATCAGGACGGAAAGACCTCTTGCGGTGATTTCCTCCTTCAGCGCCCGAACCTTCGGCATCATGTCAGCCATGAAGCTCTGACCGCCGAAGCCCGGCTCTACCGTCATCACCAGCACCAGATCAAGTCTGTCCAGGTAAGGAAAGACGGATTCGGCAGGCGTTTTTGGCTTGATGACCAGCCCTGCCTTTACGCCGCGGCTTCTGATTTTTTCGATCGTCGCGCCGATGTCGGATTCGGATTCCACGTGAAAGGTGATGATATCCGCTCCCGCGTCGGCAAAATCGTCGATATAGCGCAGCGGGTCGCTGATCATCAGGTGGACGTCAAACGGCTTTTCGGAACATGGGCGGATCCGCTTGATGACGGGGGCGCCGAAGGTGATGTTGGGAACAAAATGACCGTCCATCACATCGAGATGCATCCAGTCCGCACCCGCCTTGTCCATTTTTGTGACCTCCCTGCCCATTTTTGAGAAGTCACAGGATAACAGTGAAGGCGCAATCAGCATAGCGGTTCCTCCCTATGGTTTTTGAACGGCGGGAGCGGCGATTGCCGCAGCGCCCCAGAAAACGGTGTAAATCAGGATCTCAAGCGAGCCCAGAACGCCCGTTCCGGCGTAGAGGGCGAGTGCGCAGGCGACCAGAATGCCGAGTACGACAGCGATGAGCTGAATGATGATCGCGAGCGAGATATTGCTCTTGATTCTCACGCTGCCCGAAACGGCGCGCGCCAGAGAGGAGGTCTTGCCCTGCGTGATCAGATAGGAGCGGGAGCTTTCCTCCACAACGCTCTCCGCCTGCTTGAGCTCATGTCCCAGTCCCGTGGGCAGCACCTTGATACTGCGGTAGAACAGGCCGTACAGCTTGGCGATCAGGTCGTCGGTGATGTTGAAGTCGGTTGTGCGGATCAGGAAGCTGATGCCGTTTGCCTCAGCTCTCTGCAGCTCCGCCTGAAGCTCCTGATCGGCGTGGTACTTGGTGACGACCATAGCGACCAGTCTGCCCGCGCGGGAGATATAAGTGACCTGCCTGCCCGCTGAGGTGTATCTTTCCTCATATTCGGGGGTGGGGGTATCCACCCTGTATTTATCCATCAGGTTGCGGGAGCCGACGAGAATGCGCTCGCTGTTGATCCAGCCGACCAGTCCCAGGCTGTCCTCATAGAGCACGGATTCCACCTCGGGAAGGCTGTCGCCCGTTTCCGAGATGACGGAGTCAAACGCGTTGGCGAGTGGGTTCTGCGCCTCCTTGAGAATCGCGATGCCGCAGAGCAGCGACTCGTCAACGTTGTATTCCTCATAGGTTTTGATTCCCTCCAGCTCAATGCAGTCGGTGGGGAAGAGCTCATTGGCGTCGATCATGATCGCGGTGCTGTCACAGAACTGCTTGATGGAAGGATAGCCCGCCAGCATGGAGCCGTAGCCCAGCAGGGTTTTGCACAGCCGTCTCACGGGCAGGTTTACCGCCAGAAGGGTGGAGACGGGGATTGCCAGCGCGGTGATCAGTGCCAGCGTGTTGACAGCGCCGGCAAAGTTGAGTCTTACGACGCCGAACAGCAACCCGATGATCAGGGCGATAAGCGTCGTGATCGGCGCCAGCCTGGAGGCGAGATCCTCGCTCGGGTCGGGCGCGTAGGATATTTTCAGAAAATTCGCGGGAAAGCCCGTGCGGTGCTGGTAGGCGATAATGGTTTTGTCCGCGGCGGTGCCGCTGAGCATTTTGTTGGCGACCGCCTCGTTGTTGTAGATCTTCGCCGCGTATTTCTGGCTTTTTGAGCAGACGAAGCGGAAGTTGTCCTTCACTCTCAGCACCATGATCAGCTTGCCGAGATTGTTGGCGAAAAAGGCGAGGAGCACGACCGCGCAGTAGTAGTTGACGCTGAACGCCGTCATATCTCCGAGAGTGAAGAAGGAAACGAGGGTTTGCAGGACTGCCGCGACGCTTGCCGCCGCCACGGCGGTGTCGGAATTGCCCTTGAAGTGCGCCAGAGGCATCAGACCGCTCATGATCGCTACCCTGTTGATAAAGACAGAGAAGCCGATCAGCAGGAAGTTGAACACCGCGTACGCGGCGGGTGCTACGGGAACCGCCTCGATGATCGCGGCGGGGAACAGGCGTGTGACAAAGGTGAGGATCACCGCGATGAACGCGATCACACCGGTGATCAGGCTCCTGGTAAAGAGCTTGCGGATATTGTGGTTCAGCTCGTAGAGGATACTTTTTTCATCCTCTTCCTCCGTGTAGTCCTCGATGGTTTTTTCCTTTTCATGCGGCGTTTCCTCATCCTCGTTCTCATCCGCGGAGAAGAAGCCGACGACCGCGGAGAGGACCTTTTCCTTTGCGGAGCGGGTATCCTCCTCCGTTTCCTCCTCCTCCGGTTCGGGCGTTGGCTCGGGGCGGATGACGTGCGTGAGCACAGAGGGGTTCTTGGAGTGGGCATACTCCTCATATTCCGTTGTCAGCACCTCGGAGAATCTGCCAGCCTTGATGTTGAGCGTATCTCCCGGCTGTTCGGGACGGTAAATCGGCACCTTGGCGACGACCGTGTCCGTTTTTTTGTCGGGAACGTCTTCCGCCGGCGGTTCCTCCTTCACGGGTTCCTCCTGCGCGGCCTGCGGTTCCTGCTGCGCGGGCGCCTCTTCGGCCTTCTCCTCCTCCTTGGGGGCGGGCGGATCCTCGGGGACCGCAATGTCGATCCCCTCGATATTTTCTATGGTGGGAGCCTCCCGGTAGGCGTCGGCCGTGCTGAGGACCTCGCCGGAAAACTGCGTTTCCTCCGCGTATTCAGGGGTGAGCGTCACATTGATATTATCCTCCGCCTCCGCCGTTTCCTGCTGCGCGGGCGTTTCCTCCGTTTCGGGCTCCGTCTCTCCGGGAGCCGGCTGTCCGGAGGATTCGGGCGTGGGGACCTGTTCCTCACGGCCGTCCATGATCAGCTCCGCCTGGATTGTGGTGGCGGTTTTTTCCCCGACAATTGCGTTGCCCTCCTCGGGCTTGTCGTTGTCAAGCTCGAGCGGATTGGCGTTAGTGAGGCGCGGCTTTTTGTCCGCGTTGCTGTAAATATCGGGAACCTTTGGTTTCACGCGGTATTTCTGCGCGGTGCGCTTCATTTTTTCGCGGTCAGCCATCTCGTGCGTTTCCGCGAGGATGCTCTCGATTTCAAGCTCCTTGAGCAGCTGTTCCTGCTTGTCCGCGTCCTTGGTAATATCTGACAAAGCGTTGCACTTCCTTTCTGATCTGAATTCATCTGTCCCGCATCGCGCGGTACATCAGGATACCTGCCGCGACAGAGGCGTTGAGAGAACTGACTCTGCCCTTCATGGGCAGGGAGACGATCACGTCGCATTTCTCTCTGACAAGTCGTGAGATACCCTTGCCCTCATTGCCGATGACAATGGCGCAGGGACCCGAGAAATCGCAGGCGGAGTAATCGGTGCCGTTCATATCCGCGCCGAACACCCACACGCCGCGCGCTTTCAGTTCTTCCACGGTTTGCGCGATGTTGGTGACCCGCGCGACGTTCATATATTCAACCGCGCCCGCGCTTGCCTTGCTGACCGTAAAGCTCAGACCCGCGCTGCGTCTTTTCGGCACGATCACGCCGTGGACACCCGCGCATTCCGCGGTACGGATAATCGCGCCGAGGTTGTGCGGATCCTCCAGCTCGTCGAGAACGATGATAAAGGGAGCCTCGCCGCGGTTTTCCGCGCAGGCGAAAATATCGTCCACAGAGCAGTACTCCTTGGCGGCGGCAAAAGCGATGATGCCCTGGTGAACCGCGCCGCCGCTGAGATAATCGAGCTTCGCGCGGTCAACCTCCTTGACGGGGATCTTTTTTTCTCTCGCCTTGGCGAGAATCCCCACCACGGCGCCGCTTTTTTCTCCCCTTGCCACCATAATTTTATCAATGGGGCGGTTGCTCCGAATCGCTTCACTGACGGGATTTCTGCCCGCAATGACATCGGAATTCGGTTCGTTATTTGATACACTCATACGCAATCCTCTTATCCTATCACATATTCTTTTCCATTATAACACAAAAAACGGCAGATGAACAGCTTTTTCAGGAATTTATTTGCGCAATCGCGTCCAAAAATGAGGCGCCTTTGTCATAATATATCGGAACAATGCCAAATAATCCCGTATCACTGTCCTGAAAGAGCAGATTTTGGGGAGGGAAGGGGGTAAAGCTGAAGTAGAGGGAGAGGAAGAGGAAGAGCAGGAACACACAGACCGCGAACCAGTTTCTGAGCGGCAGGGGAGAACGGTAGAGCAGCAGCGCGGCAGCCGATGCCGTCAGCATGGAGAACAGCGAAAGCGCGGTAAACGGGACGGAGTCCGCGGAAAAGCCGCAGAGACGCAGAAGCAGACCGCCGCCGCAGAGCATACCGAGAAGGAGCCAGAGAGAGACGGTTTTCGCCACGGTGTAGCGCTTCATTGACGGCTGGATGCTCAAAAGCTCCAGCAGCCCCCAGACGAGGTAGGGAAGCAGCAGTGTTTTTGCCCGCTCCCAGGGACTGTTGTTCACCGCGCCGAACAGGACGCCGATCAGGTGACCGCCGCAAAGCTGATAGAGATTTCCGGTCAGAAAGGAGCAGAGAAAGCAGAACAAAATGCCGCCCATTTCCATTTCTGTCATATATTGTGTACGAATGCGCGTCAATTGTCATCACCTCGTTACGATTTTGTAATTGATTTGTTGTAAATATTTGGCAAAAAGGGCAGAAAAATAAATATTCCACATTTCAACATATACCAATAGTATAATTCCGATTTTTCAAATTAATGTGGAAAACTACGTGGAAAATGTGTATACACAGCGGTTTACTATGTGACGATTCTGTGAT
>ONSE01000169.1 GCA_900320415.1 uncultured Eubacteriales bacterium | reverse complement strand
CGCGATTTAAAAAATGGAGATGTAGGAGAGGGCGGGATTGGGGTGTTGAGCGCCGGGGACGGAGCCGAGGATGGTAATTTTGAGGCTGTTGGTCTTGTACTCTCTGCCGAACTCGATGGTCTGCTGCCCCATGGAATCGGAAAGCTCCTTCTCGATGACGGAGCCGTCGGAGAACTCAAAGCGCACGGCAGTCACCCTGCCAAAATCGGAGAAGGTCTGCTGATTCATGGCGAAGCCGTTGACGATCACCGCGCCGTTGACCCACTGGTCGCCGTTGGCGTTGAGGCTGACCCACTCGCCGCCCGTTTCTGTCGCAGCCGCCCACGCGGAGCCGTCGTTGCTGCGCAGGTTGTCCGCGCTGAAGCTCATGCCCTCGCCCCGGAGGGTGGAGGAGGCGGAAATGGTGGTGAATTCAGGCTTGCTGTGCGGTTCCTCTGTGGTGGGAGGCTGAGCGCCGTCGGAAACGTAGAGCATAACGGTGTCGCCCTTGCGCAGCGTCTGTCCGCTCTCCGCGCTCTGGCGGATAATATAATCCTTCGCGACCTCGTCGTTGAACTCGCGTGTCGTCTCGATTTTCAGTCCCAGCTCGCGCAGCTGTGATTCCGCGTCGGAGAGCTTCCTGCCGCGCACATCCACCATCTGCACGGTGTTGTCCTCGGTCTTCGGCGCCTCCGTCGGTCGTTCTGTCTCCTCCGGCTTGGCTGTCGTCACCGCCACGGTCGTGGGAATGTTCTTGTCGTCCTTCGATTTGCCGCCGTTGACAAAGAAGATGATCAGCGCCGCGGCGAGAGCGACGACAAGCACGGAACCTGCGACGATCGCGGCGATCATGCCGCCCTTTCCCTTCTTTTTCCTCGGCGGGGGAGCCTGCCTGCCGCTTTGCGCGATATCGGTCTGACTGCGGTAATCCTCGGGAGCTTCTCCCTCAAAGCCGTCGTTATATTCATTGCTGCCCTCGGGGCGGCGGCGCGCGCCGAACTCCTCCTGCTCTCCGCGCGGAAGGGCCGTCACGATGTAGGCGGTGCCGTTCTCTGCGAAAAGGTCGCGCACATCCGCCTTTCCGCTGCGCTTCTCCTCGCGCGCCATGGCGATGAACTCGTCGGAGCCTTTTCCGAAATACGCCGCCTCGCCCTCACTCACCAGCCTCACCTCGTTGGACTGCTCACTGTTGCGGCGGACGTGACCCATCGGGTAGTACTCCCTGACGACAACGCGCTCGTCAATGTTGAGATCGCGCGCCGCGTAGGTGATGACAAATCCGTCCTCGCCCACGGCGTTGCCGATGAGATACCGCCCGTTCAGGCTCGTTCCCGGGCTGAGGTGGTGCGGCATTCGGTCGGGATAGGACTGCCTGCCGCAGTGTGGGCAGTAGTTATTTTCATCGCTGATTCTGTGCATACAGTTGTAGCAAAACATAGCGTTTCCTCCGTTTCGGTTTCTCATTTTATCGTAACATATTTTTCAGGAATCCGCAATACACTTTTGTCGGTTTTTATCTTTATTTCAGTCAAAATCACCGTTTTCGCCTTGACACCTTCCGCCCAAAGGGTGTATAATTAAATAACAATATCTACACACGGAAGGAGATTATTATGAAAAAGAATCTAAAGAAAATCATCTCACTGGTTCTGGTGCTCGCCATCATCGTGTCCATGGGAACGCTGGCACTGATTGACGCGTCCGCGACCAAGAGCGGCGCCTTCACCCCCGAGGACTGGGAAAAGAAGTCCGACGGCAAGCTCTACCTGTACGCGGATCCCGAGGTCTGGAAAAACACCGAGCAGGCAACCGTCTATTTCTACACGCACTCGCCGGACGGATCCGAGGACGCTCTTTTCCCGTGGGGCTCCAAGAAGGGCAAGATGACCGACGAGGGCGGCGACATCTGGTCTTTTGATTTCGCTGCGAAGGGCATCACCCTCGACGACAGCGCGCAGTACGGCGTCGTCTTCTCGAACGACTGGAACGAGCAGGCCTGCGACCTGATTTTCGACACAAGCTGCCTTGGCGACCTCGCCTG
>ONSE01000208.1 GCA_900320415.1 uncultured Eubacteriales bacterium | reverse complement strand
GGAAATCCCCTCGGAGCGCATTTGGCGCAGCACTTCAATACCGCTGCGCTGCGGCATCATCCAGTCGAGGATGACGCCGTCGTATTCTCCTGTTTCAATATAATCCAGCGCGTCCTGACCGTTGAAAACAACGTCAACGGAATAGCCCGAACGCTCCAGAAGCGTCTGTACCGCCTTAGCGATATCGCGGTCGTCCTCGGCAAATAATAAACGCAAGTCAGGTCACCTCCCAAGGTGTCAAATTAGCTTAAGGGAGCCTCTAATAATTCAATGTCGTGCAGAAGTGCGGAAGATTTATGGCAGAATGCTGTCATAACTCCGCAGGAATGCTGACGTATTTCAAGGAGGTTTGGCAAGATTATGCCGTGAAGATTACGTGCTTATGCTCGGTAAGGTATTTTTAGAGGTTTCCTTAATTATACCAGAACAGGGATACGATTGCAAGAATCAAAAACGCGATGTAGACCGCCAGCTGCACCCACGGCATCGCCTTGCCGAGCTGGCTGCGGATTTTTCCGCTGAGCGCTCCCGAAAGGCCGAACACTACCAGCATCGGGGAGAGGGAGCTTGCCAGAGCGAAGGCGGCACCGAGGAGGAGAGCCCCGGGAAGGGAGAGCGTGATCGCGTAGCCTGCGACCATTGTCAGAGGCACGCAGGGATAGGCGCCGTAGGCAAGCCCCACGCTGAACGAAGGGATCACGCGTCCCGCGTTTTTGGAGCCGCACTTGCCGCGGCACTTGCCGCAATCCGGCTTGCGGCTGCGGAACCACCGCCAGATGAGGTAGAGGGCTGACGCCAGCATGACCCAGGATACGGCGTAATGGAGGTTGAAGCCGCCGATGTAGCCGTTTTCGTCGATGAACACCTTTCCGATAGCGGAGGAGAGCGTGGTAATGGAGCAGACCGCCAGCACCTTTCCGAGGAAGAATCCGCCGACGTGCTTCATGGAGGAGGCGAAGCCGCCGCCCTCCGAGAGAATATATACCGCTAAAAACGAGGATGCCGAGGTGCCGCAGCAGGTGCCGCAGCCGAGTCCGACGGAGATAGCCGCTGTGAGCGCTTCCGCTAACATACCATCAGCCCCTTTCGCTGGCCAGCAGCGCCGCGCCGATGGCGCCGTTGAACTGCGGATGATGCGCCACAAACACGTCGCGCATCAGCTCATCCTCGAACGCCTTGCGCAGTCCTATGTTCAGCGCACCGCCGCCCGTCATCAGGACGTCGCCGTTTTTTTCGCTCTTCTTCATCATCTTGATAATGCGCTTCGCCATAGAGAGGTGCATACCCGAGAGAATGTCGCGGCGGTCGAATTTCCGCGCGATCAGCGAGATGACCTCCGACTGGGCGAACACGACGCAGGTGCTGTTGATGTCGCAGGGCACCTTGCTTTCGAGGGAGAGGGGGCCGACCTGATCGATGGTGGTCTCGAGGATCTGCGCGATGACCTCCATGAATTTTCCCGTGCCTGCCGCGCACTTGTCGTTCATGCTGAAATTCTTGACAGAGTAGTTGGCGTCAAGATAGATAATTTTGCTGTCCTGACCGCCGATATCCACGATCATTCCGGGGCGGTACTCCTTGGGAGCCGTCACTCTGACGCCGTAGGCGTGGGCGGTGATCTCGCTGACGTCGTCGTCCGCGACCTCCAGGATCTTTCGGCTGTAGCCTGTTGCCATGGTGTAGGCGATTCTGCTGACGCCGCTCTCGTTCATCAGTTTTGAGAGCAGCTTTTTTGCCGCGGTGTTGTTGTCGATGCCTGTCGAGGTAACGCCTGTGCGGATAACTCTTTTTTGGTCGTCGAGCAGGGCGGCCTTCAGATAGGTGGAGCCGCCGTCCAGTCCTGCGTATACTTTCATCGGATTTACCCCTTTCCGTATTTGATCAGCTCGATGAATGCCTCAACGCGGATCCTGAGCTGTTCCACATCTTCTTCGTTATAGTCGCTTTCCACGCGGATGACGGGAATATTCAGCTTGCCGAGCTCCTCCTCGAGCACCTGATATTCGTAATCATAGACCAGACAGCCGCGCAGCACATGATAGATCACGCCCTGGACCCTGTAGTCCCTGAGCATCTGCATGATGCGGTAGACCCTCCGCCTGTTGTCTGTGAAGGTCGGGCAGGTGCAGGGGCGTGTGCTCTTGTTGGCGAGGGCGCGCATGATGCCGTCAACGCTCTGATCGGCGATTGCGGGAGGGTCATAGGCTCCTCTTTCGCCCATGCAGGTCTCAT
>ONSE01000212.1 GCA_900320415.1 uncultured Eubacteriales bacterium | reverse complement strand
TCGTCCTCCTCTTCCCCTGACATTGACGACGACTACAGCAGCTCCCGTCTGAGCACCTCCTACCTCAGCCAGTCTGAGATCGCGAATATGAGCCGTGACGAGCTGAATCTTACCCTGAATGAAATCTACGCCAGACACGGCAGGATCTTCAAAAATCCGACGCTTGACTCCTACTTCCGTTCACAGTCCTGGTACACGCCGAAGTATTCCGAAGCGGAATTCTCACAGCACGTGGTATTCAATGACTATGAACGCAAAAATGTCAACGCGCTTCTCAATGAACAGCAGAAGAGAGGCTATCGCTCTTGACGGGAGTTAAACGATGAAAGAAAAAATATTGAAAACGCTTAAAAGCAAGCTGATGTTCGCGGGGGTGCTCAATCTCCTGATTATGAGCTTCTGCGTCCTTGTGACCGCTTTCTCCTACGCGAACAGCAAAGACTTTTACAATTCAATATTCGTCTGTCAGAACCATTACTACTACAGCAGCAATATCAACTATATTCTCGCTGTCGTGGTCGGCACCCTGCAATACGCGCTCACCGATATCAACGCATATGTGCTGGTGGAGGTCGGTTTTTCCTTCGCGGCATTCACCTCCATCACCTATGTTTTCGCGGATAAGTATTCCTATCGCAAGGCGTTTGTCTTTTCGATGGTCATTAACATTCTTTTCGCGCTTGACCACTATTCCAGGATCGACGGCGGAAAAACCTCCGCGCTTCTGTTGACGGGAGGCTTTCTGCTGGTGCTCAACGCCGTGCGCAACAAGCGCTACACTCTTCCGTTCTGGGCAGGCGTCGCGGAGATCGCATGCGGTTCGTTTTACAACTTCGAATCCTTCTTTGTCGCTCTCGCCTTCGCCGTCGCCTTCTTCCTGGGAGATATGATAGCGAAGAAAAAAGTCCGGCTCGGCTTTCAGAAGTTCTTCTGGTATTTCCGTCCGTTCCTGCTGAGCTTTCTGCTCGTGACGCTGGTCACCGCGGGACTGCATCAGTTCTCGTACTCCATCAACCACTCCTCTGAGGAAAGCGCGAATTACTATGAATATTCCTCTCTCAAGGATTCCATCGACTCGCTCCCCTTCCCCGACTACAAGGAGCACGAGGAAGAATTCGCCGAGGTCGGCATCAGCAACGACAGCGAGTATGAGCTGCTCAAAAACGGTTATTACGATGACAGCAGGATGCTCAACCTCTCCGCGATGCAGCTGGTCAGCAATATCCAGGAGGCGGAAAGCAGAAAAACGGTACTCTACGCGGCAGGCACGCTGCTGGAGGACACATGGTCGCACATCATGTGCATGGATTCCCTTCTTTTCGCAACGGCAGTATTTCTGATGATATCGGGCGTGTTCATTCTTTACCACAAGAACCGTTTTTCGTTCTTTCCGCTCTTTTACGCCGTCGCCGCCGTTGCCGCGGGGATCACTGTCCGTTACCTGTTCGACAACTCCCCGTTCCGCAGCTACGGCATCTGCCTGATGATGCTCGTGCTGCTGATATACTCGTTCAACTTTGAGATTTCGCGGCGTTTCAGCCTGATTGAAAAGCTGCGGAAAAGCCACGGCTACATGATTCTCTCCTGTCTGGTGCTGATCGCCCTGTTCGGCTCTTACACCACAATGTATATGCTCAGCACGCCCGACAGGGAGGGCGACGCGCCGTGGAGCCTGATTACCGAAATCAACCGCAAGCCCGACTGCTACTACGTGATGGACACCGCGTCAAAGGACAAGTTTGACAGATACACGGAAAACTATCTGCATCCCATGTGGGGCTTCCGCCCGGGATATCTTGAGAATCTCGACAGCTTCGGCTATCATCACAACTATGAGCTGCTGCGCAAGCGGAACCTCTCGTATAATATCTATGAGGCGCTGCTCACCAACCGCAAAATTTATGTGGTGGACGAGTATATCACCTTCAAAAAGGAAAAGTATTTCAACATCAATTACGGCAAGAAGTACGAGAATATTTATTATCAGCTCGTCAAGGAGCTGGACAATTACAAAATCTATGAGGTTGTCGTAGAGCGCTAAGCGTTCTGCGGCACCTGTCAGAAAAGCCCGACCGCTATGGTCGGGCTTTTTGTCTGCCGATATCCGTTTTTTCAAGAAACCTCATACGCGCTGCCGGGAATCAGTCTTTCCATATCCTCCGGGACAGGCGCCTTCAGGAGGAGCCTCTCCCCTGTCACGGGATGGGAGAACGCCATTTCCGCGCAGTGGAGCGCCTGTCTCCGGATACGTTCCGTGCTGCCGCCGTAGAGGTCGTCACCGAGGAGAGGATGGCCGAGGCTGCTCATGTGACAGCGGATCTGATGCGTTCTTCCTGTTTCTAGCCAAAGCGACAGCAGCGAATACTCCGTGGAATGGAAAAGGCTGCGGTAGTGCGTGACGGAGGGACTGCCGTCCTCGCGGACACAGCGCACGATTTTGGAGCCGTCGCGCAGCCCTATGGGCGCGTCGATCACGCCCTCGCCCGAAAGACTGCCGTGAACCAGGGCAAGATAGGTTTTGTGAACCTGATTCTTCAGGAGGTTGACGGAATACTTGTCCTTCGCCATCAGCACCAGACCGGAGGTATTGCGGTCAAGGCGGTTGTGCGTGCGGAACACATAGCTCTCTCCCTTTTGTGCCGCGTACCACGTCACAATGTTGGCGAGCGTGTCGGTTTGGTGCTGCTTGACGGGATGAACGGGCATCTCGGGCGGCTTATTGACGGCAAGCAGGCAGTTGTCCTCATACACGATGTCGAGAACGCCCTCCACAGGCTCGATGAAGGAGAACTCCTCCCCGGGGAGGGAGATGACGATTTCCGCGCCTGCCCTCACCTGATCCACCGTCCGCAAAATTTTGCCGTCCATCAAAATTCCGTCTTTTTCTCGTTTGAGTCGTGTTATCATTCTGGTAGACAAACCGCAGCGTCCCTTCAGGAACCACTTTGCGGTCATGCCGCCGCATTCCGCCGGAACCGTGAAAAACAGCCGCTCAGCCATGGAACAGGCTCCATAAGACGACAGCGGCGGCAACCTGCAAAATAATAATAACGGGGATCCCCAGCATGAATTTCAGGTGGTTTGTCTTGTGGCGGATCATCAGCATGGTCAGCAGCATGGCGACACTGCCTCCCAGAGCGGAAAACAGCAGCAGGGTGAACTCGCTGATGCGGTAGCGGCGGCGGATGGCGCGCCGCTTGTCGCTGACGGTGAGGATCACCGAAATCAGGCTGATGACGGCAAGGTAGATGAGAAGAATAGTTAATATCATAGTAAACTCCGAGGTTGATGTAATGAATGTGAGACGAATGATTCCGTTGTTTATCTGCGCGTCCGTGCTGGCGGCAACTGTTCTGCTCAGCGCGCTGAGCAAGCCTGCCGCACGCGAGTCCGCCGCGGAAGCCGTCACGCGGACAGACAACAGCGCGACGGCTGACGAGCCGCCCGAAAAGGTGCGCGAAATGCGCGGCGTGTGGGTGACGTATATGGATCTGAGCATGGAGAACGAGCCGAACCGCAGCGAGGGCGCCTTCCGCGAGAAATTCGCCCACATTGCGAAGGTCTGCGCGGACAGCGGCTTCAATACGCTGATCGTGCAGGTCAGACCGTTCTGCGACGCGCTCTACCCCTCCGGCTATTTTCCTTGGTCGCATATCCTGTCGGGACAGCAGGGAGTCTCGCCGGGATATGACCCTCTTGCGGATATCTGCGATATCTGCCGCGCCTTTGGGCTGGATATCCACGCGTGGGTCAATCCCTACCGCGTCAGCGTCAGCCAGACGCCGCGGGAGCTGAGCGACGGCAATCCCTTTGTCACACACCCCGAAATGTGTATAGAAACCGAGAGCGGCGTGATTCTCGACCCCTCCAGCGCGGACGCGCGGGAGCTGATCGAAAACGGTGTGCGCGAGCTGATCGAAAACTACGATATCGACGGCATCCAGTTTGACGACTATTTTTATCCGACCGATATCGGCGAGCTTGACAAAGAACAGTACGAGGCGTTCCTCGACACCTCCGCCACAGGCAAGCCGGATTGGCACAGATGGCGCGAAATCAACGTCAATATTCTGATTGCCGAGGTCGCCATGCTCGTTCAGAACTCAGGCAAGGACGTTGTGTTCGGCATTTCGCCGCAGGGCAATCTCGCTAACAACGACGCCCTCTGCGCCGATGTGACGAGCTGGTGCTGTGCCATGGGCTACGCCGATTATGTCTGTCCGCAGATTTATTTCAGTCCCGACAACCCGAAGCTGGGCTTTGCCGAGGCACTTTCCGACTGGACGTCGCTCGACAGGGCGCGCAGCGTGAAGCTTTACGCGGGTCTTGCGGGCTACAAGGCAGGCACCGACGCCGACGAGGGCACATGGCTGGACAGAGAAGATATTCTAAAAGAGGAATATCTATTGCTGAAAGAAAAAGGGCTGGACGGCTTCATGCTCTACAGCTTTCCGAGCCTGGAAAGCGAGGAGGCGGGTGCAGAAATACGAAACCTGCTCTCCGTCTTAGAGTAACTCACCGATACAGCAGTCGTCGCCAACAGCGGTCAGCCTGACCTGACGCACCTCTCCGCTCAGGCTCGCGTCATCGGACAGGATATGGACGGGTGTGTAGTTTTTGGTGTAGCCCTCTAAGTAACCCCTGCGCAGGCGCTCGATCAGCACCTCCTCCGTGCGTCCGACCTGCGTTTTCAAGAACTGCCTGCGGGACTGCTCCGTCATTTCTCCCATGATTTTCGCGCGGCGCTCCTTTTCCTGCGGCGCGACCTGATCGGGAGCGCCGGCGGCTCGGGTGCCCTTGCGCTGCGAATACGGGAACACGTGTACCTTGGCAAAGCCCACTGACTGCACGAAAGCGAGAGACGCGGCAAAATCCTCCTCTGTCTCCCCCGCGAAGCCTACCATCACGTCAGTAGTCATCGAGGAATTATCAAAAGCCTTTCTCAGGCGGCGGACGATTTCCCGATACTCCGCGCTGTCGTAGTGGCGGTTCATATCCCTGAGCGTCCTGTCACAGCCGCTCTGGAGCGAGAGATGGAACTGCGGACAGAACTTCGGCTGCGCCGCAAGCCGCGAAATAAGCGGCTCCGTCATTTGCTCAGGCTCCAGGGAGCCGAGGCGGACACGGTCGATTCCCTCCACCGCGCAGGCCGCCTCCACCGCGTCGGCAAGGTCAAAGTCCTCGCCCTGACCGTAGGCGGAAAGGTTGATGCCCACCAGCACCACCTCGCGGTAGCCGTGGGCGGCAAGTCCCTCAATCTCTGTCTTCAGCTCCGTGAGCGGCTTGGAGCGCACCCTGCCGCGCGCGTAGGGAATGATGCAGTAGGAGCAGAAGCGGTTGCAGCCGTCCTCGATCTTGATAAACGCGCGGGTGTGCTCGCTGAACGAGGAGACCGTCATCGGCTCAAAATGCGCGTCTTGATTCAGGTGAGCGGGAATGTCGATCGTCAGCCTCCTCTCGCTGAAAAACCGCTCCAGCGCGGGTATCAGAGCGGCGCGGTCACGGTTGCCGAGAATGATATCGCACTCGGTGAGCTTCTCCATCTCCTCGGGAAACGCCTGCGGCATACAGCCCGTGAGCAC
>ONSE01000056.1 GCA_900320415.1 uncultured Eubacteriales bacterium | reverse complement strand
CATCTACGTCGGCTGCGGCGAGCGCGGCAACGAGATGAGCCAGGTGCTCGACGAGTTCTCCGAGCTGATCGACCCGAAGTCCAACCGACCCATGACGGACAGAACCGTCCTGATCGCGAACACCTCCAATATGCCCGTCGCGGCGCGTGAGGCGTCCATCTACACGGGCATCACCCTTGCGGAATACTACCGCGACATGGGCTATCACGTCGCGATGATGGCGGACTCCACCTCGCGCTGGGCGGAGGCGCTGCGCGAGATCTCGGGACGTCTTGAGGAGATGCCCGCGGAGGAGGGCTTCCCCGCGTATCTGCCCTCGCGTCTCGCGGAATTCTATGAGCGCGGAGGACGCGCCGGCGTGCTCAGCGGCGGCGAGGGAAGCGTCACCCTGATCGGCGCGGTATCGCCCCAGGGCTCCGACTTCTCCGAGCCTGTCACCCAGAACACCAAGCGCTTCACGCGCGTATTCTGGGCGCTCGACAAGGCGCTCGCCTACGCCAGACACTATCCCGCCATCAACTGGATGAACAGCTACAGCGAATACTTCAACGACCTCGACCCCTGGTTCCGCGGGAACCTCGGCGACGACTTTGTGGAGTACCGCAACCGCATCAGCGCGCTGCTCCAGGAGGAGAACTCGCTGATGGAGATCGTCAAGCTGATCGGCTCCGACGTGCTGCCCGACGACCAGAAGCTCGTCATCGAGACCGCGCGCGCCATCCGCGTCGGTTTTCTGCAGCAGAACGCCTTCCACGCGGAGGACACCTACGTTCCTCTCGAGAAGCAGAAGCAGATGATGAAGGTCATTCTGCACCTTCACGAGAAGGCGAAGGAGATCGTGGCGAGAGAGATCCCCATTTCCAAAATCATTGCGCTCGGTCTGTTTGACAAGCTGACCAAGATGAAATACGATATCCCCAACAGCCGCCTTGAGATGTTCGATGACTACATGAAGGAAATCGACGAAAAGCTCGGCGAATTATTACAGTAAGGAGGGAACGCTGCTTTGATTATTGATTATGTAGGCGTAAAAGAAATCAACGGATCGCTGATCGTCATGGACGGCGTGAAGGGCGTTTCCAACGAAGAAATCGTAAATATCAAGCTCGAGAACGGCACCGTCCGCCAGGGACGCGTCGTGCAGATCGAGGGAGAGAGGATCGTCGTGCAGGTATTCGAGGGCACCAGAAGGATCAGCCTGCGCAACACCCGCACCCGTCTGACAGGCCGCCCGATGGAGATGCCGCTTTCTCCCGAGATCGTCGGCAGAGTGCTCGACGGCGCGGGCAGACCGATCGACGGTCTGGGCGACATTTTCCCTGTCAGGAAGGCGAACATCAACGGCACCCCGATCAATCCCGTGTCGCGCGTCTACCCGAAGAACTACATCAACACGGGCATCTCGACCATCGACACCCTCATGACCCTGATCCGCGGCCAGAAGCTGCCGATCTTCTCGGGCTCGGGCATGAAGCACAACGACCTCGCGGTACAGATCGTCCGCCAGGCGAAGATCAGCGGCGCGGACAGCAGCAACTTCGGCGTCGTGTTCGCCGCGATGGGCGTGCAGAAGGACGTCGCGGAGTATTTCCGCAGGAGCTTTGAGGAAAGCGGTGTGCTCTCGCGCGTCGTCATGCTCCTCAACCTCTCCAACGACCCGATCATCGAGCGTACTCTGACGCCGCGCTGCGCGCTGACCATCGCGGAGTACCTCGCGTTTGAGCTGGATATGCATATCCTCGTCATTATGACGGACATGACCTCCTACGCGGAGGCGCTGCGCGAGTTCTCGTCCTCCAAGGGCGAGATCCCCGGCAGAAAGGGCTACCCCGGCTATCTCTATTCCGACCTCGCCTCGCTCTACGAGAGAGCGGGCATGATCAAGGGACATCCCGGTTCGGTGACGCAGATCCCGATCCTCACCATGCCCAACGACGACATCACCCACCCGATCCCCGACCTCACGGGCTACATCACCGAGGGTCAGATCGTGCTCGACCGCGCCCTGCAGGGTCAGGGACTCTATCCCCCCGTCAGCGTCCTGCCGTCGCTGTCCCGTCTGATGAAGGACGGCATCGGCGAGGGCTTCACAAGAGGCGATCACCAGCCGCTCGCCAACCAGCTCTTCGCCTCCTACGCGAAGGTCATCGACGCGAGGGCGCTCGCCTCGGTCATCGGCGAGGAGGAGCTTTCCCCGACCGACAAGAAATACATCGAGTTCGGCAGGCTGTTTGAGTCGCGGTTTGTCAACCAGGGCTTCACCGAGAACAGAAGCATCGAGCAGAGCCTCGACCTCGGCTGGGAGCTGCTCTCCACGCTGCCGCGCTCGGAGCTCGACCGTGTGGACGACGCGGTGCTCGACATCTACTACAAAGGCTGAGAGGGTGGCGTGAATGGCTGTACAGGCAGTGCCCACCAAGGGCAATCTGATGAATACCAAAAAGTCGCTCGCCCTTGCCAAAAACGGCTATGAGCTGCTCGACCGCAAGCGCAATATCCTCATCCGCGAGATGATGACGCTGATCGACCACGCGAACGCGATCCAGCAGCAGATCGACGGCGCCTATGAGGAGGCGTACATCGCTTTGCAGACCGCCAACATCACCAACGGCTTCTGCGAGGACATCTCCAACGCGGTGCCGATCGAGGACGGACTGCACCTCGATTCGCGCAGCGTCATGGGCGTGGAGATACCGATCCTCACGATGGAGGAGAGCGACAATTACAATTACCTGCACTACGGCACCAGAACGACGAATTCCGCCGTGGACAAGGCGTTCATCCTCTTCACCAAGGTGAAAAACCTCACCGTCGAGCTGGCGGAGATCGAGAACAGCGTTTACCGCCTCGCGGTTTCCATCAAGAAAACCCAGAAGCGCGCCAACGCCCTCAAGAACATCATGATCCCCCGTTTTGAGGAGACCGTGAAGTTCATCACCGACGCCCTTGACGAAAAGGACAGAGAGGAGTTCAGCCGCTTGAAGGTCATCAAGCGCAAGAAGCTCAGAGACAGCGCGCAGGAAGAATAATATCATCAGGCGGAGAGTGTTTCCTCGGATTCACCCTCCGCCTGTTTCCGTTTGTCCGACCGCCGCGCGATGGCGTCGCTGAGGGCGGAGACCGGCAGGCAGAGCAGCGCCCAGAGTGCGCTGTAGAGGGGACAGATCTGCCCCTTGATGTTGAAGCGGCGGTTGGAGTAGTCCCAGACGCCGAGCTTGAGCCTGCGGTTGACGAGCATTCCGCAGACGAATTCACAGGAGGTGATGACAAGGCTGCCGAGCAGGCACCTCTTGAAGAGCCGCAGGGAGAGATGCCTCTGATAGAGGCGGTGGAGGAGGGCAAAGCAGAAGCCGCCCGTCAGCAGCATCGACCAGTGCGTCCGCCCGCGCCAGAGAATTTCGATCAGCCCGTAGGCGGCGCCGCCGAACGCCGCGAGCCTGCAGCTCTGACGGATATTTTTCCAATAACGCAAAAAAATCACCGCTTTGAGTATTCCCCAAAGCGGTGGATTTTATAAGCCTGTTTGTCAGTCGAGCTGAAGCACCACGGAAAAAACGCCCGCGCCCACGTTGGCGTATTCCTTGCAGATGGCGTTGAGCGCGCCGTTATCGTCAAGAAAGAGCGCCGCGTCCGAGACATTGTCCTCCGATACGGTTTTCCTGTGGTTTTCCTCGTAGTTCTGCGGATGGGAGGCGGTCTGGTATTTGGTATTGTAGTCCTCCTCGAGCTTTTCGGTCAGCGCCCTGCGCACGTCGGAGTACCGCCTGCCGATTTCCGCGCAGAGCTCCTCGCTGCCGAGCCGCGTGCCCGTTTTGACGTCGAGATTGTAGACGGTGTAGTCCACCGCGTGGGAGAAGTACACCCTGCGGATCACAATGCTGAGCACGTTTTGATTGAGATGGCTTTCATAGTCAAGCGCGTCACAGGTCAGGCTGTTGCGCGCCGTGATTTCATTGTTGGCGTTGGCGAAGTCGCGCGCGAACTTCTCGTTGATTTCCGCGTTGATCGCCTGCGCGTCCTCGCTTTCGAGAGTCAGCTGCGGGATCTTGTAGGAGGCGTTGTAGACGTTGCCCGTGTTGTCCGTGTAGGAGTAGCTTTCGGTGCGTCCCACCGTGATATAGTTTCCCTTGCCCGAGGCGGGCTTGATGACGACGACCTCCTCGGGAACCGTTTCGACGACCGCCCGCGGCGCGGGGGCGCAGGCGGCTGTCAGAACGCAGAGAGCCGCCGCGCAGAGTGCCGCGGCAATGGTTTTGATGATATTCATAAAACACCACGAATCAATTTATTATTTCCAAAGAAGCATTATATCACAGAAAAACGGAATGCGCAAGTGCCTACGGCCTGCGGATCCGGATATCCCCGAACGGAACGGGAGAAAGCCCGCAGCCCTTCAGCTCGTTGAGGCACCGCCGGAAGGCTTCCCCGTCGCGCAGCATCTCGGGGGAATGCGCGTCATAGCCGATGACGGCCTTGCAGCCGGCTTCGGCGGCGGTTCTCCAGAAAACGGGGTTGGGGTACCATTTGCGGTACTTCCTGCCGAGCATATTGTATTCCGCGGGAATGTCCATTTCCCTGAGCGTTTCGCAGAAGGTTTTCATCCTTTCGCGGTAGAAAACCTCGTCGCCGCCGCGAAAGCCCAGGATATCGGGATGGGCGATATAGGTAAACGCTCCCGTGCGAAGACCTTCGAGCACCTGCGAAAGATAGCGGTCGATGTCAGCGCGCGGCGGTTCGGAGGCGCGGAAAAAGGGATAGTCGTACTCATTTTTGATAAAGTGCTGCCCCAAAATCAGATAGTCGCACCCGAGCTGCCTGACGAGCCTTCGCAGCTCAGGGAACAGCTCAGGATAATACTCCGTCTCAAAGCCGAGCAGGATACGGATGTCGGCGGCGTATTCCCTCGCAAGCGACCGCACGCTTTCGGCATATTCCGCCGCCTCCTCGGGAAACATACGGAAGGTGCTGTAGTAGCCGCCGGGGAAGAACTGCGGACAGTGATCGGAAAAGCCGAGTGTTTTGATCCCCGCCGCGATCGCCGCTTCCACATAGTCGCGGTCGCTGCCCTGCGCGTGACGGCAGCGGTGTGTGTGGGTGTGTAGGTTGTAGCGCACAGGATTTCCTCCTTTGGTAAAATCGCCTATATTATACCGCATTTCTCGATTGTTTTCAATAAGTTGACGATTATTTGAAATTGGTTTTGAAATTGATTTAAATCAATGTTGAAAGACCGCGCGGTTGCTATACTGAAAGCAGAAAAAGGCGGAGGAGGCGGTACATTTGCAGGGAAGGATCCATTCGACAGAGAGCTTCGGCTCGGTTGACGGACCGGGCGTCCGTTTCCTGATTTTCATGCAGGGCTGCGCGATGCGCTGCCGCTACTGCCACAACGCCGACACCTGGGATACCAAGGGCGGCACGCTGATGAGTGCGGACGAGCTGCTCGGCAAAGCGGAGCGGTACCGCGCGTACTGGGGCAAGATCGGCGGCATCACCGTCAGCGGCGGCGAGCCGCTGCTGCAGATCGATTTTCTTCTCGAGCTGTTTGAAAAGGCGAAGCAGCGGAAGATCAACACCTGTATTGACACCGCGGGACAGCCGTTCCGCAGGACGGAGCCGTTTTTCTCAAAGTTCGGGCGCCTGTGCGAGCTGACCGACCTCTTTCTGGTCGACATCAAGCACATCGACCCCGCGGAGCATAAGGCGCTGACGGGGGCGGGCAACGAAAACATTCTCGATATGCTGCGCTTTTTGTCGGACATCGGCAAGCCCGTGTGGATCCGCCATGTGCTGGTGCCGGGGATCACCGACAATGACAGGTACCTCAGACAGACAAGGGCGTTCCTTGAGACGCTGACGAATATCCAAAGGGCAGAGGTGCTGCCCTACCACAGCATGGGCGCCTACAAATGGGAGAAGCTCGGCTTGGACTATACACTGACCGATACACAGCCGCCATCGGCTGAACGGATACAAAACGCGAAAGAAATTCTCAACGGTTTGAAATTAACGGAGGAGTGATTGACATGACCTTTGAAACGGGAGTGACTTATCCTGTCACGGAAGCAATCGAACAGGCATGGAGAGGCTTTGAGGGCAGAAAATGGAGAGAGGACGTCAACGTCCGCGAGTTTATCCAGAGCAACTACACCATGTACGACGGCGACGAGAGCTTCCTCGAGGGTCCCACAGAGGCGACCGACAAGCTCTGGGGCAGACTGCAGGAGCTGCAAAAGGAGGAGAGAGCCAGAGGCGGCGTCCTCGAGTGCGAAACCGAGATCGTTTCCTCTCTGACGAGCTACGGCCCCGGCTATATCGACGAGAGCATGAAGGAACTGGAGAAGATCGTCGGACTGCAGACGGACAAGCCGCTCAAGAGAGCGTTCATGCCCTACGGCGGCATCAAGATGGCTGACCAGGCGGCGGCGACCTACGGCTACGAGATCAACGGCGACCTCCGCAAGATCTTCACCGACTATCACAAGACGCACAACCAGGCGGTGTTTGACGCCTACACCCCCGAGATGAAGCGTGCGCGCCACAGCCACGTCATCACGGGACTTCCCGACACCTACGGCAGAGGCAGGATCGTCGGCGACTACCGCCGCGTCGCCCTCTACGGTCTGGATTATCTGATTTTCGTCAAGGAAAAGGATTTGTTTTACTGCGGCGGCAGAAACATGAGCGACGAGCACATCCGT
>ONSE01000120.1 GCA_900320415.1 uncultured Eubacteriales bacterium | reverse complement strand
GATGAATCCCTACGGGACACTACAAGGAGGACGCACTATGAAACTAAAAACCGCAAAAACACTCTTGCAACAATCTATCAAAGCGCTAACTGATTGCAAAGACTACTTTACGACAAAACCACTAAAGGATTTGCCTTGTTGATACTTATACCATTACTATCTTCTGATAAAACTCTTTAACATTTGTAACGTTAAATTCCGCATAACTGCGTTGTCGTCCTTGCAAGGCGCCAGCCTTGTTCTGCGTCTGAACAAAGCGTTTTAATAGAAAATAGTATTATCAAAGCTGAGAGGTTCCCTAAAGACTCCCTGAAAACAGTTTCAGCCGGATTGTTCCTCGATGTTTTCCTCCTCAAAGTTGGAAAACTTGGTGATGTAAATGGGGCGCTCCTTGGTTTCCATATAGATCTTGCCGATGTACTCGCCGAGTATGCCGATGGACATTTCCGTCAGACCGCCGAGGAACAGCACCGCGCAGAGGGTGGTGACATAGCCGGGTGTCTGGATGCCGAAGAAGAGCGTCTGGATCAGCGTGATGATAATATAGATAAGCGAGAGAAAAAAGATGGTGCCGCCCATCACCGCGGTAAAGCGCAGGGGCGCGACAGAGAAGCAGGTGATGCCGTCGATCGCGTAACGGAGCAGAGAGGAAAACTTCCAGGTGGAGGTGCCGAGCGCGCGGTCGACCGTGGTGAAGGAGATCCATTTTGTGTTGAAGCCGACCCATGAGAAAATACCCTTCGAGAAGCGCTGCACCTCGCTCAGCTCGAGAATGGCGCTCACCATCTGCCGCGTCATCATGCGGAAATCCATCGCGCCGTAGGGATTTTTCACGTCTGTCAGCTTGTTGGAGAGGCGGAAAAACAGCTTGGAGAAAAGTCCGCGGAAAAAGCTCTCGCCCTCTCTCGCGTCGCGCTTGGTGGCGCAGCAGTCATAGCCCTCCTCCATCGCCTCGAGCATACGCGGAAATACCGCGGGGGGATGCTGCAGATCCGCGTCCATCACTACCACATAGTCGGCGTCGGCGTGCTGCAGTCCCGCGTACATCGCCGCCTCCTTGCCGAAGTTGCGCGAGAACGAAATGTATTTGATATTATCAAACCGCGCGGCAAGCTGCTTCATGATCAGATAGGTCTTGTCCCTGCTGCCGTCGTTGACGAGAATGTAGCGGAAGCGGTACGCGGGCAGTGAGGCGATGACCTTGTTGGTTTCCTCCACAAAATGCGCGAGCCCCTCCTCCTCGTTGTAACAGGGTACTACTAAATCTATGGTTTTCATATCATAATGATCCTTTCGGTAATCGGTAATATAACCATTTTATTATACCAAATAATCATGGAAAAGTCCAACTTTTTTCAAAATATATAGAAACTTTTCCGAAATTTCTTTACCTCGGCGCAAAAACGTGGTACAATAAAGTGATTATTTAAAATAGAACATGGAGGTCTATTATGTCCGCACTTACTAAAACGGGCGCTCCTCTGCCGATCGGTGCGCGTTTCCGTGAGTTTCAGGTCAGAAACAAATATATCTGGCTCTCGTTTCTGATCCCCTTCGTACTCATGGTGACCGCTTTCGGGCTGATGGGCGTCTCCCCCTTCGGTGACAAACAGATTCTCGTCACTGACCAGTGGCACCAGTATTATCCCTTCCTCGCGGATTTTCAGGACAAGCTGAAAAACGGCGAGTCGCTGTTCTGGACGTGGTCGGTAGGAGGCGGCGTGAACTACTTCTCGCTGATGTCCTACTACCTCGCGAGCCCCGTGAACTTCCTTTCGGTGTTCATTCCCGCGGAATGGCTCCGCGAGTTCCTGATGTTCTCGGTGTCGCTCAAGATCGCTCTCTCGGGCGCGTTTACCGCCTACTTCCTCAAGAGCGTCTACAAGTACAATGACGTCTCCCTCGTCGTGTTCTCGTGCTGCTTCTCGTTCTCCGCCTATCTGATGGGCTACTACTGGAACTCCATCTGGCTGGATACCGTCTGCATCACGCCCCTGGTCGCGCTCGGCGCGGTCAAGCTGCTGACCGAGAACCGCTTCCGTTTGTTTACCGTTACTCTCGCCCTCTCCCTGCTGATGAACTACTACATCGGTCTGTTCACCTGCGTGATGGTGCTGCTGATTTTCATCGGCTACTCCGTCATCTACTGGAGCGGCGTGAAAAACTTCCTCGTCAACCTGATCAAGACAGGCGCCTTCTCGGTTGTCGCCCTCGGTATGACCACCTTCTTCCTTCTGCCCGCATTCATGGCGCTGCAGAATACCCACGCCTCGGGAAGCTCCTTCCCCTCCACCTTCGCCATCAATATGGGCGGCAGCAACGACCTGATCGGCGTCCTCAACGCCATGAAGAGCATTTCCGGCAACTTCGCGAACTTTACCTGCGCCGCCAACAAGGCGGCTGACGCGCTGCCCAATATTGCCTGCTCCGCCTTTGCCGTATTCTTCGCCTTTCTCTCGCTGTCGAGCCCCAAGATCAGGCTCAGGGAAAAGATCGTCAGCATGGTGATGATCATTTTCATGTTCCTCAGCTGCATCATCCGTCAGCTCGACTATATCTGGCACGGCTTCCACTTCACCAACATGATCCCCTACCGCTTCAGCTACCTGATCAGCTTTTTGATCATCATTATGGCGTTCAGAGCCTTCACGACGATCGACCATATCAGCGTCGTCGGAGCGATCGTCGCCACACTGCTCAATGTCTTTGTGCTGGTGCTGGCGATCGGCGACGGCGGCACGGATATTATGTTCACCGATCACAAGGACTGGCTGGTGCCGACTCTGATCGCCTCTGCCGCGCTGCTGGCGTTCATCGCGCTCGTCGTCATACTCTACACCAAGCGCGTGATCCCCAAAAACGTCATGATCATCGCGCTGATGGTCGTCACCATCGCCCAGAGCGGCGTCACCGCCTACACTGGCGTCAACCGCACCACCGTCACGGGTACGCAGGACTATCCCCGCGGCGGCGAGAACATGGAACAGATCGTTGCCTTCATGGATAACCGCGAGGCGGACAATCCCGAAATGTGGCGCGCGGAGGTGACCACGACCCAGACGCTCAACGACGGCGCGCTGAACCACTACCACGGTCTATCGATGTTCAACTCCATGGCGAACGAGAACATGACGCGCTTCTTTGAAAACTTCGGCATGATGGGCTGGAAGAGCGGCAACCGCTACACCTACGCGGAAAGCTCTCCCGTCACCAATATGTTCATGGATCTCAAATACCTGATCGCCCGCAACGGCGAGATGCACAACACCTACGATATGACGCAGGTCAGCAGCGCGGGAGGTGTGGTTCTCTATGAGAACACGCACTACCTGCCCATCGGCTTTATGACGAACAAGGAGCTGCTCAACTGGGTGGAGAACGACAACGAGGATCAGTTTGATCCCTTTGACCAGCAGAACGCCTTCTTCCAACAGGCGACAGGCATCCGCGAGGACGTTTATACCAAGCTGGAGGTCGTGTCGCAGGGTCACACCGACGCGACGCAGTTCTCCGTCAACAAGCAGAATTACGGCCTGTACAATTTCAACTGCATCGACAACACCGTCACGCCCCACGTCAAGTGGAACTATGAGGCGCCCGAGTCGGGTCTGTACGCGATGTACGCCGACATCCAGGACGGCGACGACGTGACCATCATGCAGAACGACGTGCAGCAGCCCAACAAATACGGAATGGGACGCTCCTATATCGCCTGCATCGGATACTTCAACAAGGGCGACAAGATTTCCGTTTACGCCGACCTCAAGCAGAACTCAAGCGGCACCGCGAGGGTGTATGTCAATCTGCTCAACAAGGAGATTTTTGAGCAGGGCTACGCCAGGCTCTCCGAGAGCACGCTGAAAACGGAAAGCCACACAGACAGCTCTGTCAGGGGCACCATCAACGCCAAGGAGGACGGACTGTTCTATACCTCCATCCCGTACGAAGCGGGCTGGACGGCGACGGTGGACGGTCAGGAAACCGCGATCACTCCCGTAGGCAATTCGCTCCTCGCGTTCCCTCTCTCCGCGGGCGAGCACGAGATCGTCCTCACCTATTATCCCAACGGCTTCTGGCCCGGCTTCGCGGTGACGATGATCTGTATTCTCCTGTTCGCGGGTATGTGCGTACTCACGTATATCCTCAAAATCAAAATCATTCCCGAACCCGTGT
>ONSE01000260.1 GCA_900320415.1 uncultured Eubacteriales bacterium | reverse complement strand
TTCACAGCGGCGTGAGAAGCGGAAGCGAAAAAAACGGGGCAGAGAACCTCTCCGCCCCGCTTTGATGGACTGCGAATTAATCAGGAATTAGCCTCGATATAGTTTACGAGAGCGCCTACGGTTTTGATGTTTTCGATTTCCTCGTCGGGAACCTCAACCTCAAACTCGTCCTCAATGGACATCAGCAGGTCAACAACGTCGAGCGAATCCGCGCCGAGATCCTCCTGGAGATCAGTGTCAGCAGTGATCTTGTCCTCTTCAACGTCGAACTGCTCGGCAAGAATTGCCTTAACTTTTTCCAATACCATTATAATTCCTCCCTAAAAATAATTCGTGCCGTCGAGTAGCTTTACAAAGGCACAGCTTTTATGATACAATGGTTGAAAAGCAAACATCATTTGCTACTTCAATATTATTGATAAATCACCGCTTTGTCAATATCTATTTCAAAAATTTTTTATTTTTTCTTTAAAATGCATAGAAATAAGTTGACGCGTTGTCAGTTTATAGTTGTTAGTTTGATGATAAGCGGTAACCGCCTGATATTTTTCGATATTTTGCGACATTCACGCCGACAACGACAGCCGCCAACCCGTGGGAGGTCATCATATGTCACAGAAACATTACGCCGTCATCGGTCACCCGATCGGTCACACCATGTCGCCGTTTATTCACAAGCGGCTGTTCGCGCTCGCTGGCGCGGACGCGGACTATACCGCTCTCGATATCGCCCCGGAGGCGCTGGAGCGGGAGTACCGCGAAACCCTCAGCCGCCTTGACGGCTATAATATTACCATTCCTCACAAGCAGGCGATTATTCCCTTCCTGGATGAGCTGGATGACAAGGCGAAGATGTACGGCAGCGTGAACACCGTCTGCAACAGAGACGGCAGGGCGACAGGTTACACGACTGACCCCGACGGCTTCATCCGCGCGATAGAGGCGGCGGGCATCGCCCTCGACGGCAGGATCATGATACTCGGCTGCGGCGGCGTGGCGCGCACCATGGCGTATGAGATCGCCCTGCGCGGCAAGCCCTTTGAGTTCGCGGTCAGGCGCGAGGACGTCGGCAAGGCGGGACTGCTGTGCCTTGATATCACGCGCAAAATCCCCGAGGCGGAGGTCAGCTTCGGTCTGATCGATCAGATCATCGGCAGCGTGGATGTGCTGATCAACGCCACTCCCGTCGGTATGTATCCCGACAGCGGCGCGCAGCCGATCCACAACTGCGCCATCGGCAGGTGCAAAAGCGTGTTTGACGCGATCTACAATCCGCTCGAAACCGCGCTCGTCAAACGCGCCAGGGCAAACGGCTCCCTCGCGGAGGGAGGTATGTCCATGCTGGTGTGGCAGGCGGTCGTCTCTCATCAGCACTGGGACGGCTCGGCATACGACAAGGCGGACATCGACAGGCTTTGTCTTGACGCCGCGGCGGAGTTAATGAAAAAATAAGGAAATCAGTGAGTGAAATGAACAATATTATTCTCTGCGGCTTCATGGGCTGCGGCAAGTCCACCGTCGGCAAGAACATCGCGCGCAAGTCGGGCAGGCGTTTTGTGGATATGGACGCGTATATCGAACAGAAAACGGGCATGAGAATCTCCGAGATCTTCGCCCAAAAGGGGGAGGAAGGCTTCCGCGACATCGAGCACGAGGCGTGCAGGGAGCTTGCGGAAAAAAGCAACGCCGTGATCGCCTCGGGCGGCGGCGCCCTGACCTTTGAGCGCAATGTGCAGGTGTTCCGCGGAAAGGACCTGATCGTCTTTCTTGACGTTCCGCTCGACGTGATCAAGTTCCGCCTGCGCAACGACAAGGTCAGACCCCTGCTGCAGCGTCCCGATAAGGACAAGGTGATGGCGGAGCTGTATGAGCGCCGCTATCCGCTCTACAGAGCGGCAGCCGACGTGGTGGTGGCGGGCAGAAACACGCCGCTCAGGACGGCACTTGCCGTGATGGACGCGGAAAAACGCTGCAGAAAATAGCGCGGCGCTTGACTGTTGCGGTTTAAAGTGATAAAATAACGGGATAAAGTGATCGTGAACGGTAAGTGTTTGGTGAAGGGCGGTCAGCGGCGCGGCAGCTTTTGCCGATGTCACTGTCCGGTTTTTCCGACCGCTTCCCTTCGAAGGAGGGCTTATGAATATTGCGATTATCGGACTCGGTATCATCGGCGGCAGCTTCTGCAAGGCGATAAAAAAGTATACCGACCACCATGTCATCGGTGTCAACCGCACGCTTTCCGTCGCGCGGCAGGCACTTGCCGAGGGCGCTATTGATGAGATCGGCAGCGCGGAGACGCTCGGCAAGGCGGACGTGATGATCCTCTGTATGTATCCGCAGGCGTGCGTGGACTATATCAAAGAAAACGGAAAATATATTGATCCTCATACGATAGTGACGGATTCCTCGGGAATCAAAAGCGCCATTTGTCCGCAGCTCTCCGCCCTCGCCCGGGAGTACGGCTTTACCTTTGTGGGCAGCCACCCGATGGCGGGCAAGGAGAAAAACGGCTTTGACGTCAGCGAGGCGGAGCTGTACCGCGGCGCCAGCTTTCTGATAACGCCCTGCGGCGCGGACGAGGAGAGCGTGAACGTTCTCGCGAAGCTCGCGGAGGATATCGGCTTCGGCATGGTGAAGATCACCACGCCCGAGGAGCATGACAGAATGATCGCCTTCACCTCGCAGCTGCCCCATGTGCTCGCCTGCGCCTATGTGCTCAGCCCGAGCTGTCCCAATCACGTCGGCTTTTCGGCGGGCAGCTACCGCGATGCTTCACGCGTCGCGAATATCAATTCCGAGCTCTGGAGCGAGCTGTTCCTCGAGAACCGCGGCCCGCTCATGGCGGAGCTGGAGGAGTTGAACGAGAACATGACAAGGCTTTATCAGGCAATCAGGGATAACGACAGAGAGCACCTTGCGCAGCTTCTTGAGGAAGGCCACAGGGTGAAGGCCGCGCTCGGAGAATGAGCGCGGATGGGGGTAAGAACATGAAAACAGTACACGTCAGTACGGGAAAACCGTATGATATCTATATTGAAAGAGGCGTGATGGAGCGCGTCGGGGAGTACGCGTCGCAGCTCAGCCGCGCCAAACGCGTGACGATCGTCACGGATTCCAACGTCGCGCCGCTCTACCAGTGGCGCGTCATCAACTCTCTTTCGGCGGCGGGCTTTGAGGTGAACACCCACATTTTCCGCGCGGGGGAGGAGAGCAAGCACCTCGGAACGATCGCCGAGATATACAAATCCCTCGCGGACTTCGGCATGACGCGCAAGGATCTGATCGTTGCCCTCGGCGGCGGCGTCTGCGGAGATATGGCGGGCTTCGCGGCGGCGACCTACCTGCGCGGCATAGACTTTATGCAGATCCCCACCTCGCTTCTGGCGCAGGTGGACAGCTCCGTCGGCGGCAAAACGGGAGTAGACCTGCCGCAGGGCAAGAATCTCGTCGGCGCGTTCCATCAGCCGGTCGCCGTGCTCATCGACCCCGACACGCTGATGACGCTGCCCGACCGCTTTATCATCGACGGTCTGGGCGAGATCATCAAATACGGCTGCATCAAGGACGCGGCGTTTTTTGAGTTTCTCGAGAACGAAAACGCCCTGCAGCACCTCGACGAGGTGATTGAAACCTGCGTTACCATCAAGCGCGACGTCGTCAGCCGCGACGAGCGCGAGGCGGGCGAGCGGATGCTGCTCAATTTCGGCCACACCCTCGGTCACGCCATCGAAAAGCTCTACGGCTTCAAGGATATCACCCACGGAATGGCGGTCGCGGTCGGCATGGTGATGATGGCGCGCGCGGGCGAGGAGAGGGGCATCACCGCCGCGGGCACCGCGGACAGGGTAGAAAGCCTCTGCCGCAAATACTGCCTTCCCACTTCGGAGGAGCTGAGCTTTGCCTCCCTTGCCGGGGCGGCGAAGGCGGATAAAAAGACGGCGGGCGACAGCATCAGCCTCGTCCTCCTCCGTTCGATCGGCGACAGCTTCACAAGGGCAGTCCCTCTTGATGAGCTGGAAGAGTTTATCACGTTTTCATGAGGCGGGGAATCGATATGAATGTAACCTTTCAGCCCTTCGCCCCGATGGGGACGGTTGACGCGCCGCCCTCAAAAAGCGATGTACACAGGGCGATCATCTGCGCCGCGCTCTCGGGAGGGGTATGCACCATCGCTCCCGTGGCTCTCTCCAATGATATACGGGCGACCATTGCCTGTGTGGAGGCGCTGGGCGCGGTGACAAAAATAGAAAACAATATCCTCACGGTGGACGGAGAGGGAATGTTCTCCCGTGAAAGAGCGGTGCTTGACTGCGGAGAAAGCGGCAGCACCCTGCGCTTCATGGTTCCCGTGGCGGCGGCGGGCGGCGTCGCGGCGACCTTTGCCGGTTCGGGCAGGCTGCCCGAAAGGCCTATCGGCATCTACACCGAGGCCCTCCCCAAGGCAGGCGTGACCTGCCGCACAAAGGGAGGTCTGCCCCTTGAAATCAGCGGCAGGCTTCGCAGCGGCGACTTCCTCATTCCCGGGGACGTCAGCTCGCAGTTTATTTCGGGACTGCTGTTCGCGCTGCCGCTTCTGCGCGGCGACAGCCGCATCCTTCTCACTACGCCGATCCAGAGCGCGGGCTATATCAATATGACCATCCGCACGATGGCGAAATTCGGCATCGAAATCAGCATTCTCGACAACGGCTGGTATATCCGGGGCGGTCAGCATTACGTCCCCTCGGACTACCGCACCGACGGAGACTGGTCGCAGGCGGCGTTCTTCATGGTCGCCGGGGCGATCGGCGGCGACGTGACCGTCCGGGGCGTGAATATCGACTCCGCGCAGGGCGACAAGAGGATCGCCGCGGTGCTGCGCGATTTCGGCGCGGAGGTGATACAGGAGGGCGGTTCCGTCCGCGTCAGAAAACAGCCTATGCGCGCGACGGAGATCGACGCGTCACAGATTCCCGACCTCGTGCCCGTGCTGGCGGTCTGCGCTTGCTTCGCGGAGGGCGTCACGCGCGTCACCAACGCGGCGCGGCTCCGCATCAAGGAGAGCGACAGGCTGCGCACCACCGCTGCCCTGCTCAGCTCCCTCGGAGGAAACGTCAGGGAGCTGCCCGACGGACTGGAGATCACGGGCGTCAAAAGCCTCGCCGGCGGCAGCGCGGACGGCTGCAACGACCACCGCATCGTGATGTCGGCGGCGGTCTGCGCTGCGGGAGCGGCGGGAGAGATCACCTGCTCCGACGCCATGAGCATCAACAAGAGCTATCCCGATTTTTATGCGGACTACGCGAAAATCGGCGGCATTTTTCAGAAATAAGGGAGGGATATCCTATGTCCTCAACATATGGAGAAACCGTTAAAATATCAATATTCGGCGAGAGCCACGGCGAGGGGATCGGCGTGGTGATCGACGGGCTGCCCGCGGGTGAGAAAATTGACTTCGACAAAGTCCTCACCCAGATGGGACGCCGTGCGCCCGGTAAAGACAAGACCGCCACGCCGCGCACGGAGAGCGACCTTCCCAAGGTGCTTTCGGGACTGCTGGGCGACACCCTCACGGGCGCGCCGCTCTGCGCCGTGATCGAAAACACCAACACGCGCTCGGGGGATTATGACAATCTTATGACCTGCCCCCGTCCCGCCCATGCGGACTATACCGCCTATGTCAAATACCACGCTTCCAATGATGTGCGCGGCGGAGGTCATTTTTCGGGCAGACTCACCGCTCCGCTTGTGTTCGCGGGCGCGGTCTGCCGTCAGCTTCTCGAGAAGCAGGGCATCAGGATCGCCGCCCACATCGACCGCATCGGCAGGGTCTACGACACCCGTTTCCATCCGCTTGAGATCGACGGCAGACTGATCGACCGTCTTAACCTCTCCTCCTTCGCCCTGATCGACGAGGGCGTGGAGGAGGCCATGCGCGGCGAGGTCGAGGACGCGAGAAGGAACCTCGACAGCATCGGCGGCTGCGTGGAGTGCGCTGTCACGGGTCTGCCCGCCGGCGTCGGAGAGCCGATGTTCGACGGCCTCGAGGGAGTGATCGCCAAGGCGGTGTTCGGCGTTCCCGCCGTCAAGGGCGTGGAGTTCGGCGCGGGCTTTGCTCTCGCCAAAATGAAGGGCTCGCAGGCGAACGACGCCTTCCGCTTCAACCGCGAGGGAAGAGTCGTCACCGAGACCAACAACTGCGGCGGTATTCTGGGCGGTATTTCCAACGGGATGCCTCTGATTTTCCGCGCGGTCGTCAAGCCCACCCCCTCCATCGCGCGCACACAGCGGACGGTGGATCTGGAGAAGGGCGTCAACACCGAGATCGAGGTGCAGGGCAGACATGACCCCTGCATCGTACCGCGCGCCGTGCCCGTCATCGAGGCGGTCACCGCCATCGCGCTCGCGCAGTTTTTGCCGCGCTGACGGTATCGGACGGAAGAAGTGGAGAGAAGCAGCATGAAGGATTTGAGTGAAATCAGACAGGAAATCGACCGCGTAGACAGGGAGCTGATCGACCTGTTCCGCCGCAGAATGGACTGCGCCAAGGCGGTCGGACTCTATAAAAAGGAAAACGGGCTTCCCGTTCTCAATCCCGCGCGGGAGGAGGAGATCCTCGACCGCGTGGAGCAGGAGGGCGGCGAGTACGGGCTGTACGCGCGGCTGATGTTCCAGAACATCATGGAGCTGTCGCGTGCCCTGCAGCACAACATTATCGGCACGGGAGAAGCGCTGAGAGAAAAAATCGCAAACGCGTCGCATGACCTCGCGCAGGAGGGCGTGACGGTCGCCTATCAGGGGATCCGGGGCGCGAACAGCCACGAGGCGGCGCTGCAGCTCTTTCCGGAGGCGCGGCTGCGCCATTACAAGAGCTTCGCGGATGTTTTCGCCGCCGTGGACAGCGGCGAAGTGCGCTACGGTGTACTGCCCGTAGAGAACTCCACCGCGGGCTCCGTTTCAGCGGTCTATGACCTGATCCTCAAGCACCGCTTTTATATCGTCGGCGCTCTGGATCTGTCGATCGACCACTGCCTTGCCGCGCTGCGGCAGTCCGAGCTTGAGGACATTGAGATCGTCCGCTCCCATCCGCAGGCGCTCTCGCAGTGTGCTTCCTACATCGAAAAGCGGGGATGGGAGAGCGTTTCCAGCGCCAACACCGCCGTTGCCGCCCGTGACGTCGCGCGGGAAAAGCGCCTCAACGTCGCCGCGATCTGTTCGAAGAAGGCGGCGGACGAGTACGGCCTGAAGCTGCTTGACAGCCATCTGCAGGACTCTGACTGCAACACTACGCGCTTCATCGTGATTTCCAAGACGCTCTGCATGACCGGGAACGCCAACAAAATCAGTCTGTGCTTCTCGCTGCCTCATGTGGAGGGCGCGCTCTACAGCCTGCTCTGCCGTTTCTGCTCTCTCGGTCTTAACCTCACGAAAATCGAGTCCCGCCCCATCGCGGACAGGGATTTTGAATATCTTTTCTATCTCGATTTCGCGGGCAGCCTGCACAGCGCCAGCGTGGTGGATCTGCTCTGTCAGCTCAGCGAGGAGCTGCCTGAGTTCAGCTTCCTCGGCAACTATTTCGAATAGCCCGCGAAAGCCCCACGGAAGGATATTATCATATGATGAGGTGATGCCATGACAACACAGACAAAGGACGCCATCAAGAACTCCTTTATGAAGCTGCTGAACAGAAAGCCGCTCTCTAAGATCACGGTCAAGGAGATAGTGGAGGACTGCGGTATCAACCGCAATTCCTTTTATTACCATTTTGAGGATATCCCCCACCTGATCGAGGAGATCTTCAACGAGCAGGCGGACGCGTTTTTCCAGCCCGAGCAGAACGAAAGCATCTACGGCTGCATGACCACCGCCATACGGTTCGCGCTTCAGAACAAGACCGCGATGATGCATATTTTCAACTCCGCCAACCGTGAGATGTTCGAGCGCTATCTCAACAGCGTGGCGGCGCGCACGGTGGAGTCGTATGTGGAATACTATACCGCGAACTACCGCATCTCCGACGAGAACCGGGAGGCGCTGGTGCTCTACTACAAAAGCCTTCTGATCGGCTTTGTGATGGATTGGCTCAGCGGCGGCATGAGATACGACCTCGCGGAGAAGCTCCGCCGCGTCTGCGGCGTGTTTGAGGGAACCTTTGACAACGCCATGCGCAACTGCAGCAAAATGAAAGAATAACCTCAAGCCGGCGCGTCTGCGTCGGTTTTTCTTTTTGCCCTGCCGCGCAAATTACCCACTTGTCAAAATGCGAGAGTTGATGTATAATAGAAACATTATGATTATCACCCTACAGGAGGAAATAGATATGGCTGCGAACAAGAAAATGGTCGAGGCGATCACGAGCCGCGACGAGGATTTCGCCAAGTGGTACACCGACATCGTCAAGAAGGCGGAGCTGGTGGACTATTCGGGCGTGAAGGGCTGCATGGTCATCCGTCCCTACGGCTACGCCATCTGGGAGCTGATGCAGGCTGACATGGACAGACGCTTTAAGGAGACGGGTCACGAGAACGTCTATATGCCCATGTTCATCCCCGAGAGCCTGCTGCAGAGAGAAAAGGATCACGTCGAGGGCTTTGCGCCCGAGTGCGCGTGGGTCACCATCGGCGGTCAGGAGAAGCTGACCGAACGTCTGGCGGTGCGCCCCACCTCCGAGACGCTCTTCTGTGAGCACTACAAAAAGGTCATCACCACCTACCGCGACCTGCCCAAGCTCTACAACCAGTGGTGCTCCGTCGTGAGATGGGAAAAGACCACCCGTCCTTTCCTGCGCACCTCCGAATTCCTCTGGCAGGAGGGTCATACCATGCACGCCACCGCCGAGGAGGCGCAGGAGGAAACCCTGAGGATGCTGCAGGTCTACAGCGACTTCTACACCGAGACCCTCGCGATCCCCGCTGTCGTCGGTCAGAAAACCGAGAAGGAAAAGTTCGCGGGCGCGGAGGCGACCTATACCATCGAGCCGATGATGCACAACGGCGTTGCCCTGCAGGGCGGCACCTCGCACTACTTCGGCGACGGCTTTGCCAGGAGCTTCGGCATCACCTACACGGGCAAGGACAACAAGCTGCACTATCCGCACCAGACCTCCTGGGGCGTTTCCACCCGCATGATCGGCGCGCTGATCATGGTTCACAGCGATGACGACGGTCTGGTACTGCCCCCGAAGATCGCGCCGATCCAGGTGGCGATCATTCCCGTAGCCCAGCACAAGGAGGGCGTTCTCGAGAAGGCTGCAGAGCTGAAGGCGGAGCTTGCGAAGAGCTGGCGCGTCAAGCTCGACGACAGTGACCACGCTCCCGGCTGGAAGTTCGCGGAGTATGAGATGAAGGGCGTGCCCGTGAGAGTTGAGATCGGCCCCAAGGACATCGAGAAGAACCAGTGCGTCGTGGTGCGCCGCGACACCAGGGAAAAGGCGTTTGTGCCCCTTGACGAGCTGAGCGCGTTCGTGGAGAGCCTGATGAAAACCATCCATCAGGATATGTACGACAGAGCCGCCAAAAACACACAGGAAAAGACCTTTGTCGCGACCTCTCACGAGGAGTTCCTCGACATCGCGAAGAACCGTCCCGGCTTCATCAAGGCGATGTGGTGCGGAGACAGCGCCTGCGAGGATCAGCTCAAGGACGAGACGGGCGGCGTGAAGAGCCGCTGCATCCCCTTTGAGGAGGAGCAGCTGTCCGACGTGTGCGTCTGCTGCGGCAGGCCCGCCAAGCATATGGTATTCTGGGGCAAGCAGTATTAATCGGTCATTATATACTATCTGAAAATATACAATTTCTGCGCCTCGCAGAGAGAAGGGAGGAAAAGAGAATATGCCAATCAAGGTTCAGAGCAATTTGCCCGCTATCAAGGTACTCGAGAGTGAGAACATTTTCGTCATGCCCGACGACGTCGCGCTCAGACAGGACATCCGTCCGCTGAAAATCGTCATCCTCAACCTCATGCCCACCAAGATCACCACCGAGACCCAGCTGCTCCGTCTGCTCGGAAACAGCCCTTTGCAGGTGGACATCGAGCTGCTGCAGATGGCGTCTCACACCTCCAAGAACACCTCGCCGCACCATCTGACTACCTTTTACAAGACCTTTGACGAAATCAGGGAGATGACCTTTGACGGTCTGATCATCACGGGCGCGCCTGTGGAGCAGCTGCCCTTCGAGGAGGTCGATTACTGGGAGGAGCTGTGCGAGATCATGGAGTGGTCAAAGCACAACGTCTACTCCACCTTCCACATCTGCTGGGGAGCGCAGGCGGGACTTTACTATCACTACGGCATCCAAAAATATCCGCTGCCCGAAAAGCTCAGCGGCGTGTATTCCCACACTGTGCTCAAGCCGTTCCATCCGCTGATGCGCGGCTTTGACGACAATTTTGTGATCCCTCATTCGCGCTATACCACCGTGCGGCGCGAGGATATCGACAGGCAGCTCGCGCTGGAGGTGCTCGCCGTCAGCGACCAGGCAGGCGCCGCGATCATTGTCAACAAGAGCGGCAGACAGGTGTTTATCACCGGTCACGCCGAGTATGACCGCGAGACCCTCGCCAACGAGTATTACAGGGATCTGAACAAGGGGATCGAGCCGAATGTCCCGTGCCATTACTTCCCCGACGACGACGCGTCGCTCACCCCGCCGATGACGTGGCGCAGCAACGCGACCCTGCTGTATACCAACTGGCTCAACTACTTTGTCTATCAGGCGACTCCCTACGATCTGGGAGAGCTGCTGCGGAAATACCCGAAAAAGACGAAAGGGAACCTCTAAAAATTCCCTGCCGCGCATAAGCACGAAATCTTCACGGCATCATCTTGCCATCAATCTTCCGCACTTCTGCATGACATGGATTTATTGGAGGCTCCCGAAATAACAACAGCGGCAGCGAAGAGCTGCCGCTGTTATCATTTTGTTTCCTCCTCAAAATGAAGCTCCACGGGCTTTTCGTGAAAGCCCTCCGTGCGGAACCGCAGTCCGCAGGTCCGGCACTCCAGATACGGCACTCCGCCGTTGTGTCCGTCCTGCATCAGCATCAGCAGGCTCTCGCAGAAAGGACAAAGCTTCAGCTCTTCGTCTTTCAAAATTATCATCTCCCATTGACAAAGCGTTGTCCGCTTGCTACAATATTTGATGGAACTATTATATCACACCCGAAATTGATGTCAACAAAAGAGGGATTATTTATGAAACACCAAAACATGGCGATGCTCTGTGACTTCTATGAATTCACCATGGCAAACGGCTATTTTAAAAGCGGCTTCTACAAGCGAAACGTCTATTTCGACGTATTTTTCCGCAGCGTGCCCGACAACGGGGGCTTTGCCGTCGCGGCAGGCCTCGAGCAGCTCATCGACTATATCAGGGAGCTGCACTTCACCGACACGGATATCGACTATCTCCGCTCCAAGGGGATTTTTGACGGGGATTTTCTCAATTATCTGAGAGAGTTCCGTTTCACGGGCGATATCTATTCCGTGCCCGAGGGAACTCCCGTGTTCCCCAACGAGCCGATTCTCACGGTGAAGGCGCCCGCGATCGAGGCGCAGCTGATCGAGACCTTCGTACTGCTGACGCTGAACCACCAGACCCTGATCGCTACCAAGGCGAACCGCATCGTGAGAGCGGCGCAGGGAAGAGCGGTGCTCGAGTTCGGCTCACGGCGCGCCCAGGGCGCGAGCGGCGCGATCGACGGCGCGAGGGCGGCGTACATCGGAGGATGCGCGGGAACCGCCTGCACTTTGACCGACGAGCTGTACGGTGTGCCCGCGGGCGGCACCATGGCGCACTCCTGGATCCAGATGTTCGACAGCGAGTACGAGGCATTTAAAACCTACTGCGAGCTGTATCCCGACCATCCCACCCTGCTGGTGGATACCTACGACACCCTCAAAAGCGGTATTCCCAACGCGATCAAGGTGTTCAGGGAGCAGGGCATCATGCGCTGCGCCATCCGTCTGGATTCGGGCGATATTTCCTACCTCTCCAAGAAGGCGCGGAAAATGCTCGATGAGGCGGGCCTGACCGAGTGTACCATCACCGCGTCCAACGCGCTGGACGAGAAGCTGATCCGCGATCTGATGATGCAGGGCGCGCAGGTGGACACCTTCGGCGTAGGCGAAAGACTGATCACCTCCTCCAGCTCCCCCGTGTTCGGCGGCGTCTACAAGCTGGTGGCGGTCGAGACCGGCAACGGCGAGATCGAGCCGAAAATCAAGGTCAGCGAAAATGCCGCGAAAATCACCAATCCCCACTTCAAGAAGGTTTACCGCTATTATGACAACGAGAGCGGCAAGGCGCTCGCAGACGAGCTCTGCGTCTATGACGAGGTAGTGGACGACACCAAGCCCCATACCATCTTCGACCCTAACGCGACGTGGAAAACCAAAACCCTGACGAACTTTACCGCCAAGGAGCTGCTGGTTCCCGTTTTCCGGAATGGCGTCTGTGTTTACGACAGTCCCTCCATTCAGGAGATCGCCGCCTACTGCCGCGAGCAGATTGAGCTGCTCTGGGACGAGGTCAAGCGCTTCGAGAATCCCCATACCTATTATGTGGATCTTTCCGAGCAGCTTTATGAGATCAAGCGTATCCTGCTGGATGTCCACAGGCTGAGCTGATAGTTTTGTAAATAGTTGAGGCGCTGCGGACGCAGCGCCCCTTTTTTGGTCACGGATGTGAATTGTCTGTCAGAGAGTGACGGGTTCCGACTGTTTTCAGCCCCAGTTTTCCTCCTCGATGATCTCGCGGATCAGCTCTCTCTCGTCCATGTGGTGCTTCACGCCGCGGATCTCCTGGTAATCCTCATGTCCCTTGCCCGCGAGAACGATGATGTCGCCGTCCTCCGCGATGCGCATACAGTAGCGGATCGCTTCCTTGCGCTGCGGTACAACGACGTATTTTCCGTCGGTTTTGTGAAGTCCCGTTTTGATGTCCTCGATGATGTCCATCACGTCCTCAAAGCGGGAGTTGTCCTCGGTGATGACGCTGAGGTCGCTGAGTCTGCCCGAGGTTTCGCCCATCTCAAAGCGGCGCACCTTCGGACGGTTGCCGCCCGCGCCGAAGAGCGTGATCAGGCGGTGGGGATGATACTGCCGCAGGGTGGTGAGGACGTTCTCCATGGAGAGCGCGTTATGGGCGTAGTCGATCAGCAGGGAGTAGTTGCCGGGAACGGGTACAGGCTCCACTCTGCCCTTGACGTGGGCGATCCGCAGTCCGTCGGTGACCGCCTTGTCGGGAATGTCAAAGAACGACACCGCGCAGATCGCCGCGAGGGCGTTGTAGGCGTTGAATTTGCCGGGAACGCCGACGTCGAGCGAAAGGGCTTTCAATCCCTCGGTCTCGAAGTGGACGCCGATGAAGCCGCCCTCCGAGAGAAGATGGTCGTTTTTGGCGCGGAGCATGGCGTCCTGTGAGAAACCGTAGGTCAGGATATCGCCATTGAAATCCTTGGTGATCTCCTTCCACGCGGGGTCGTCGCAGTTCGCGGCAGCCCTGCGGCACTGGCGGAAGAGCAGGCTCTTGCAGTAGAGGTACTCCGCCATGTCCTTGTGCTC
>ONSE01000194.1 GCA_900320415.1 uncultured Eubacteriales bacterium | reverse complement strand
TCGCGCCTGGTAGCGCCGCAGGTTTCCTGCCATCACATCACCTCTGCCTTGATCTGACGAACCAGCTCCGAAAGCTGCTTCTCAAACGGCGCGATACCGCCGTTGTTTTCTATCACATCGTCCGAATGGACACGAAAAAACGCTTCGCCGAGCTGTGCCGCGACACGTTGCCTCGCCTGCGCTTCGTCAATGCCGTCGCGCGCGATGATGCGCCGCACACGGACGTCCTCATCCGCTGTCACGCTGACGATCCGGTCACAGATCACGTCGATGTTGCTCTCGAAGAGCTGGGGCGCGTCGAGAACCGCGCAGCCCTTAACGTTCTTGAGGAGCCGCAGCGTCTCCGCCAGCACGAAGGGGTGAACCAGCGCGCCGAGCAGAGCGGTGTTTCCCGCCGAAGAAAACGCGCGCTCCGCGAGAAGAGCGCGGTCGAGCGTGCCGTCCGCGCGGACGATATCCTCCCCGAAGCTCGCCGCCACCGCCCTGAGGCAGGCGGGGTTTGTTTCATATATGCTCCTGACGAGGGCGTCGGCGTTGATGACGGCAAAGCCGTTTTCCTCAAACAGCCGCGCCGCGGTGCTCTTTCCCGCGCCGCTCTGGCCCGTCAGTCCGATGATTTTAACTCTGTTCAAGATCGATCACCTCAAAGCCCGCCGCGCGGATGAGCCGGTTGTAAACCGCAAGTCCCACACCGTCGGGGGAAGGCAGGCGTGAAAAAACCGTCACGACGTCGCCGTAACCGTCGATACGGCGCAGGCTGTCAAAGAGATTGTGCGCCTGCGCGCCGTAATCGCCGCGTCTGCCGAGGGAAATCGCCTTGACGTTGTGCAGCAGCGGAAGATCCTCGTCGCAGCAGAGCGCAGCAACGCCCCTGCCCGCGCTGCGGTTGACGTAGTCGATAAAATCCCCGTCGCCGCACTTGAGCAGGATCACGTTTGCCTTCGGCGCGTAGTGCTTGTATTTCATGCCCGGGCTCGCCGCCTTCGCTCCCTCGGGAAGCTGATGGATCACGGCGTCGTCGATCTCTACCTCCCCCAGCGCCTCGCTGAGCATTTCGGGCGTAACGCCGCCGGGGCGCAGCACGCGCGGCACCTCTGTCACAAGGGTGATCACCGTGCTCTCCAGACCGACCGCGCAGAGTCCGCCGTCGAGGACGGCGTCGATTTTGCCGTCCATGTCATGCAGGACGTGTTTCGCGGAGGTGGGACTCGGAGAGCCGGAAAGGTTGGCGGAGGGAGCCGCCAGCGGAACGCCCGCCGCACGGATGACCGCCTGCGCGAGCGGATGGGCGGGAAAACGGATCGCCACCGTGTCGAGTCCCGCGGAAACAGCGTCGGGAACCGCGCTGCCTTTTTTCATAATGATCGTAAGCGGTCCCGGCCAGAAGGTCGCGGCGAGGCGGTACGCCGCCTCCGGGATCTCACGCACGAGCGAGAACCGCTCCATGTCCGAGAAATCCGCGATATGGACGATCAGCGGATTGTCCATCGGTCTGCCCTTTGCCGCGAATATTTTTGCGACAGCTGCGCCGTCGAGGGCGTTCGCCGCCAGCCCGTAGACCGTCTCGGTCGGAATCGCGACCAGACCGCCCTCCGACAGGATCTTCCCCGCCGTCTGTATGTCGTTTTCGTTGTGAGTCAAATGAAGCGTCTGCACAAAATCACCTTATTTCTCCATGCTCTCTTTGAGCTTTTCCGCCCTGTCGGCGGTAATCAGCGCGTCGATCACCTCGTCGAGATTGCCGTTGAGAATATCCTCGAGCTTGTAGAGCGTCAGACCGATGCGGTGGTCGGTCAGCCTGCCCTGCGGATAGTTGTAGGTGCGGATGCGCTCGCTGCGGTCGCCCGTTCCGACCTGCGATTTTCTGTCGGCGGCGATCTCGCTCGCCTGCTTATCCTGCTTTTCCTTCAAAAGACGGGACTTGAGCACCTTGAGCGCCTTGTCCTTGTTCTTGTACTGGCTGCGCTCGTCCTGACACTCCACCACGGTACCCGTGGGAAGGTGGGTCACGCGGATGGCGGAGCTGGTCTTGTTGATGTGCTGACCGCCCGCGCCGCTGGAACGGAAGGTGTCGATTTTCAGATCCTTGGGGTCGATTTCGAGCTCGACGTCCTCCGCCTCGGGCAGCACCGCCACCGTTGTGGTGGAGGTGTGGACACGTCCCTGGCTTTCGGTCTCGGGCACGCGCTGCACGCGGTGGACGCCGCTCTCAAACTTGAAGCGCGAATAGGCGCCCTCTCCCTCGATCATAAACGAGATCTCCTTGTAGCCGCCCAGCTCGGTTTCGTTGGCATTGACCACCTCCACCCGGTAGCCGCGGCGCTCGGCGTACATCGTGTACATACGGAAGAGCACCGCCGAAAACAGCGCGCTCTCCTCTCCGCCCGCGCCGCCGCGGATCTCCACAATGACGTTGCGGTCATCGTTGGGGTCCTTGGGCAGGAGCAGAAGCTTGAGCTGCTCGGACAGCTCCGCGATCTTTTCCTTCGCCTCGTCCAGCTCCATCTGCGCCAGCTCGCGCAGCTCGGCGTCGCTGCTCTCCTCCAGGATCTCGAGACTGTCGCGCTCGCTTTGCACCGCCTCCTTGTAGCCGCGGTAGGTCAGCACGATCTCCTCGATGGACTTGATTTCCTTCATCACCTTTTGGTACTCGACGGGATCCGCCGCCACAGACGGCTCGTAGAGCCTGCGGTTCAGCTCGATATAGCGCTTGTCAAATATTTCTATCTTCTCAAACATATTTATTCTCCGATGATTCGTTTGATGTTTTTCTCTATCTTCCGCCTCGGCGCCATGATCTCTCTGCGGCAGGTGAGGCATTTTATCCTGACATCCATGCCGACGCGCAGTATTTCAAATTCTCTGCCGCCGCAGGGATGCGCCTTTTTCATTTCCACGCGGTCGCCGACGCTGATTTCCACAAAAAACACCTCCATTTTCGTATTCAGATTCATTATACAACATTTCCATAGGATTATCAACCGTGAAATCTTTAGGGAACCTCTAAAAATTCCTTACCGCGCATAAGTACGGAATCTGCACGACATTGAATTATTAGAAATTCCCTTTATTAAAATTGCATAAACCTATGCAATTTTTCTGCATTTCTCCGGCGAGGTGAGGAGAGCCCCACTCCCCGAATACAATTTCAGGAGGTAACCTATGAACGATTATATCGCGGAAATCACGCTGGATCTGAACTGCGAAAAAAGCTGTCAGGCGGTGATTCTCACCCAGTATGACCACGGCAAGCGTCTGCGTCTGACCGTCACCGCCGACGGAGAGCCCTTTCCGCTCAACAGCTGCGCGGTGGTGATGAAGGGCGTCAACTCCGACGGCAGCCGCTTCGCCACGGAATGCGACATCAACAACGACGGCACCGCAGACGCGCTGACTGACGACATCACCTTTTCCGTCAGAGGCTTTATTTCGGCCCGCTTTATGATTTCCGACGGACAGAGAACCTACAACACACAGAGATTTCTGATCTATGTGGACGACGCGTTCAATCCCGACATCACGGGGGACGAGAGATATTCCGTCCTTGACCGGCTTATCCGTCAGGTTCAGCTCATTGACGAGCGCGGCGGCATTCTGATAGACGACGCGCTGGACACCGCGAGCACGCATCCCGTCCAGAACAGGGTCGTCGCACGCGCTCTCAACGGCAAGATCAACGGAGATGACCGGACGGTTTTTCACGTTGATACCGCCACCGCGGAGCCTGTTCTGAACGCGAACGACGAAACGGAAAAACGCACCATCTATATCAACGCGTCGGTCGGCGGAGAAAGCGGCGTTATTTTGCCCATCGCCAACAATACGGCGCATCTGTTCATCGGGCGCGGCGGCTCGATGAAGGTCAAAATCTTCCGCGGCAGCGCGGCGGCGTCAACCATCTGGGAGGATATTCTGCCCAATCAGGCGATAGCGGACTATCTCACGCAGTCGCTCGCCGCCCTGGAGGGCAGAATGACGCAGCTGCTGGGAGCGAAGGAAAGCCTTTCCAACAAGCTGGATACCTACGGCTCCTCCGCTCCCGACGATGACTTATATCCCACGGCGCTGGCTGTCTGGAACCTGCTCGCCGCAGTCGAGGACAGCTTTCTGGACAATGTCAACGTCGTGCGCGCCTCCGTTTCCGACATCAAGGCATACATCGGCTACACCGACACCGATATCCTCGGTCTGCGCGCGGATTTTGAGAATAAGGTGTTCACCCGGCTCGGGGCGGCAGCCGGAAAAACCGCGGGCGCAGATTTCGACGCCTTCCCCATGTTCGGCGGCCGCCGGCGCTGCGCCGTATCGGCGGACGGCGCCATCAACGCTTACTATGATCCCGATGACCACACCGCCTTTGACGCCCGTGTGGCGGCAGGC
>ONSE01000071.1 GCA_900320415.1 uncultured Eubacteriales bacterium | reverse complement strand
ACTTGGTTCTCGCAAGCTCCTGACCCGCGAGGTTGAAGAGGATACCCTGGGAGGTAAACTCGATCGCCGCGGCGAGCTTGTTCATGGCGATACCTGTTTCATGTCTCTCGCCCAGCTTGCCGAGGTCAGCCGATACGACGATCTGATCGTACAGGGTGGCGTTGTCGTGGCAGTCCGCGTAGGTGACGCACTGCTCGGGAGCCTTTGCGAGCCAGCCGTTAGCGGTGTTGGAGTTCGCTCTCGCGCCGTGGCGGATGTTGCCCGCGTACTTGTCGGCGCCCGCGATGAAGCCGCGGTCGGAGATATCAAATACGGAACCCTTGATACCGTCACGGATCTTGTCGTTGAAGAACGCGACTCTGCTGTCGAGGAGCTTCGCGTTCGCCTGCGTCGCCTGCTTGAAGGACGCGCCTGTGCAGGTCTTGGTGGGATAGTTGGAGGTGCCGCCTGTCCAGCCTTCGCCCCACATGGTGATCTTCTTGTCAACCTTGTCGAGCTCGGCGCGGATGAGGTTCATGGTCTCGACATCCATCAGGCCCATGAGGTCGAAGCGGAAGCCGTCGATGTGATACTCATTGACCCAGTAAAGACAGGACTGGATGATATAATCTCTCGCCATCGCTCTTTCTGTCGCGACCTCATTGCCGCAGCCGGAGCCGTTGGAGAAGGTGCCGTCCTTGTTCATGCGATAGTAGTAGTCGGGTACGGTGCCCTGAAAGCAGGAGCCGTCCTTATCGCTGGCGAAGGTGTGGTTGTAAACAACGTCCATGACCACCGCGATGCCCGCGTTGTGGAGCGCCTGCACCATCTGCTTGCATTCCCTGATCCTCACGTTGCCGTCGGTGGGATCGGTGGAGTAGGAGCCTTCGGGAACGTTGTAGTTCTGCGGATCGTAGCCCCAGTTGAACTGGTCGTCATCGCCCAGCTCGTCGATGGACTGGAAGTCATAGAAGGGATTGAGCTGCACGGTGGTAACGCCGAGCTGCTTGAGGTAATCGATACAGGTGGAAACCTTTCCCTCGCCTTTGAGGGTGGTATTCTCCTCGGTGAAGGCGGTGAACTTGCCGCGGTTCGCCTCGCTGACGCCGGAATCGGGGTCATAGGAGAAGTCTTTGACATGAAGCTCCCAGACATAGGACTCTGTGCTCTGACTGAAGAGAACGTGCTTATCCTTCTCCCAGCCGTCGGGATCGGTCTTGGAAAGATCGCAGACCATGGAGCGCTTGCCGTTGGCGCCTGTTGCCACGGAATAGATATCCTGGGTCTCGGCGGTCTGCTCAACGCCGCTCACGGGATGCGCCGAGGTGACGGAGTAGGTGTAGTAGGTGTTGACGATGTCGCCGCTCACATACGCCTGCCATACGCCTGTCCACTTGTCGCCGTCCATGAGCTTTTCCATCTCAACGGTGCCGAGCTTTTTGGCGCCCGTCTCGGAGTCGGTGCCTGTGGCGTAGCGGTTGAGAACAACCTTTGTCGCGGTCGGTGACCACACCTTGAAGGTTGTGCCCTTGGTTGTGTAGGACGCTCCGAGGTCGCCGCCCTTGTAGGTATAGGACGCGTCAATCGCCTCGCAAGCCCTTGAGTAGTCGGTGTTTCCGCCGACGGTATCGTCTGCGGTCGCCGCAAAGCTTGTGAGTATGCTGCTCGACGCGAGCATACATACAGCGAGAACCGAAGCGAGAATCTTCTTTGTAGTTCTCATGAATAATCCTCCTTGTTGTTCTATCATTGAATCCGCTCGCGCGGAAAAACTACCTTATGGTCAGTCCTCGGCCTTTTCAATAATATCCATGTTCTTTCTCATGCGCTCCCTGCGCTTGTGGCGGCTGTAGAACGCCGAGAAGATGCAGAGCGCACCGATGACGCCCACGCCGATGATCACATATTTCAACGCCTCGGCAAAGGGGTCGGGACGGGACGAATAGCTGAAAATGACGTTGATCTCGCCCTCCTCAAAGGCGCCGCGGAAGTTCTCGGGAAGCTGGATCAGCGTCAGATCCTGGTATTCGTTGTCGGGAACGGAGTACTCCTCCCCCGCTTCTCCCTCAATGGTCTGCTTCTCGATGATCCTGCCGTTATCCGCCATATAGACCGCGTTGACCACGCAGGCTGGCACCTCGTCATCCTCGGTGATCCGGGTGTACTTGTACTCCACCTCAGCCGTTTCGGCGGAGGGTGTGAGACCCGCGCCGTTGGAGGGCAGCGCGTCAAGGTTGAGGCGGTAGCCCGAAATGCTCGGAATCTCAGGGGTGAAGTACTGCTTGCCCTCGCGGTTGCGGATGACAAAGGCGTCGGCTAGCTCCTCGCCGCTCTCCTCGTCAACAAACTTGATCGTGATGTCGCACATCTTGCCGCTGAATGGCTCCACAAAGACGTCGGCGTATTTTACCTTGTTGGTGAATTCACCGCGCGTATCGCCCTTGTAGGACTTGATATCATAATTCAGGGAGCCTGCGATATCGCTGAGGCTGTAGCTTTTGCCGATGGTGTCGGTCACCACCTGCGTTTTGATTTTATCCTTTGAGCCGTTGTCATAGTAATTGATAACGACCGCGCCCTCGTGGTCGTCGATGCCTGCCGACTCGTAGCTGCTTCTGTCAATGAAAATCGCGGCGGAATGCGCCTTTACGCTGAGGTTGCCTGACGCGAGACCGAGGCTGCGCAGACCTGCCGTCTGTTCATCGGCGATCTGGATCCACTCACCCTCCACGCTGACGTTCTGTTCCTTGTCGGAGCCGTTGAACACGGCGCAGAGCTTGCTCCACTTGCCCGCTTCAATATTGGGCACGATGTAGGCACAGACACCTGCGGGCAGGTCGCTCAGCGAGGTGATATTGTTCGCCGTGGTGTTTGTGCTGTCGGACAGCGCGGCAAAATTCTCGCGGATCTTCAGCAGTCCGCGGTAATACTCCACGATGTCGCTGTAATTTTCAAGACCCTTCCAGTCCAGCATATTCTCCTCACGGGAGGAGGAGAAGGAGTTCTCGTCTCCGTCCTTGCTGCGCGCGAATTCCTCGCCGCCAAGGAAGAACGGGATGCCCTGTGAGGTCATAACGATCGCAGCGGACAGCTTGTTCATCGCCACCAGATCCTCGTGGCGCACGCGGTACTCACCGTTTCCGTATACCGAATCGACCAGCTTGTCATAAAGCGCGAGATTGTCGTGGCAGGAGGCGTAGGTCACGCACTGCGTCGGCGCGCCCGCCCATCCCGTGCTCTTCTCGGACTGACCCATGAAGCCGGTCTTGATATCGGAACGGTTGACGCCCTTCTGCACAAAGCCCTCGCCGCCGCCGAATACCTTGCCCTTGATGGCGTCGCGGATGCCGTCGTTGAACGCGCCGATGCGCTCGTTCATCTGCTTGAGGTTGGTCTGGTTCGCCATCACGGTGCCGGGATCGCAGTTGGTCGGCATATTCCACGCCTCGCCGTACATGATGATCTGCTTGCCCGTGCCGTCCTCGTAGAGACCGTCGAGAGCCGCGCGGATCTCGTTCATGGTGGTAACGTCGTGCAGTCCCATGAGGTCGAAGCGGAAGCCGTCGATGTGGTACTCCTTCGCCCAATAGGTGACGGAATCGATCATATATTTGCGGAACATCAGGTGCTCGGAGGCGGTGTCGTTGCTGCAGCCCGAGCCGTTGGAGAAGCTGCCGTCCGCGTTCATGCGGTAGTAATAGTTCGGCACGGTGTACTGGAACCACGATTCGGTCGAATAGGTATGGTTGTAAACAACGTCCATGATCACACCGATGCCCGCGTTATGAAGCGCCTGGATCATTTGCTTGCACTCCCTGATCCTGACGTTTCCGTCGTAGGGATTCGTGGAGTAGGAGCCTTCGGGACAGTTATAGTTTACGGGATCATAGCCCCAGTTGTACTGCTCCATGATATCGGCGCTCTCATCCACCGAGCCGAAATCATACATCGGCATGATCTGCACATACTTCACACCGAGCTTCTTGAGATAGTCCACGCAGGTGGGTGTGCCGCCCTGAATACCGTCAACAGTGGTTCCGTTCTCGGTAAACGCGAGGAACTTTCCCCTGTGGGATTCCAGCACGCCGCTGGTCGCCGAGGATGAGAAGTCCGCGACGGATATCTCCCAGACGGAGGCGTCGGTCTGCTTCGCCACGCAGACGTGGCGATCGTTTTCCCAGTTGTCGGGATTGGTCTTGCTCAGGTCAACGACCATCGAGCGCTTGCCGTTGACGCCGCAGGCGCGGGCGTAGATATCGCCCGTGACGTAGCTTTTTTCGCCGTGCGTCACGGTGTAGGTGTAGTACATTCCCGCGAGGTCGCCGCTGATACTGACCTCCCATACGCCCGTTTTTTTGTCAAAGGTCATCTCCTTGGTGCGGATCGACTCACTGCCCTCTTCTTCGCTTCCCTTCTCGTAAATATCGAGAGACACTTCGTCCGCGTAGGGCGACCACACCTTGAAGGTGGTGGAATTCTCCGAATAATTCGCGCCCAGGTCGGAGCCGTTATAGGCCCATTTGTCCAGCTTCGCCGCGTAAACCTGGTATTCGTTTCTTCCGCTGTCGTCAGCCGCTCCGGCTGCGCCCGTAAAGATTCCTGTCATCATGATTGCACTCAGAGCTCCTGTTAAAATTCTTTTTTTGATCAACACAATGCCTCCCAATCGGTGCATTTTATCCATTTCATTGTAGCACAAATGCAAGAGGATATTAATTCTAATTTAGAATATTCCTCTCTGACAGACTGCTTTTCCCCTGTAGAAAATCCCCTTGTAATTATGTATATATTGCACAATAGTCATCTCCTCCACAGTGTTATATTATATAAAAAAGAGGACAGCGCTCAGGCACTGTCCTCCCGGTAAACACTATTTCGGCTGAACGCCGTTTTGGCGCAGATAGTCCACAATCCGGTCATCATCCCACAGCCCGAGGTCATCCGTGCCCGCGAGGTACTCGTTGTGGTGGCGCACCTCGTGGTGCAGGATCCGCGTGAGCTGGCGGTACAGCTCCTCGCGGCTCACGTTGCCGTAGACGCGCACGATCGAGCCGTAAAATAACACGATCGCGTTGCCGAGGGAGTTGCGTATGTACTCGCCGAGGATATACAGGTCGTTGTGGAGAGCCTGCGGATGGATTTTGACCTGCGGCAGAAGCGAAATGCCGCCGTTGAGATCACGGTACAGCTCATACGGCATGGAATCGGCGATTTCATCAAGCATCTGCGCTACTTCTTCAAATTCATACATAATTCTTTTTCAGAACATTAATAATCAAGGTAATCCTTGAGTTTTCTGCTGCGTGAGGGATGACGGAGCTTGCGCAGCGCCTTTGCCTCGATCTGGCGGATTCTCTCACGGGTGACGTTGAACTCCTTGCCGACCTCCTCGAGGGTGCGGCTTCTGCCGTCCTCAAGACCAAAGCGGAGGCGGAGCACCTTCTCCTCTCTGGGGGTAAGGGTTGAGAGCACATCTGCGAGCTGCTCGCGGAGCATGGTGTGAGAGGCGGCGTCAGCGGGAGCGGGAGCGTCGTTGTCGGGAATGAAGTCGCCGAGATGGCTGTCCTCCTCCTCGCCGATGGGGGTCTCGAGAGAAACAGGCTCCTGCGCCACGCGCATGATCTCGCGCACCTTGTCTACGGGCATATGGATCTCCCTGGAGATCTCGTCGGGAGTCGGCTCATGGCCGTTCTGGTGGAGGAGCTGGCTCTGCACCTTCTTGACCTTGTTGATGGTTTCCACCATGTGGACAGGGATACGGATGGTTCTCGCCTGGTCGGCGATGGCGCGCGTGATCGCCTGTCTGATCCACCATGTTGCGTAGGTGGAGAACTTGAAGCCCTTGGTGTAGTCGAACTTCTCAACCGCCTTGATCAGACCGAGGTTGCCCTCCTGGATGAGATCAAGGAACTGCATCCCTCTGCCGAGGTAGCGCTTCGCGATGCTGACGACCAGTCGCAGATTCGCCTCGGAAAGGCGCTGCTTCGCCGCAACGTCACCGTTGGAAATACGGATGGCAAGATCGACCTCCTCCTCGGAGGTGAGAAGCGGCACTCTGCCGATTTCCTTGAGGTAAACCTTGACGGGATCGTCGATGGTGATTCCCGATTCCGCGGCGGGAATGCCGTTTTCGTCGCTTTTTCCTTCTTCAAAGCTGAGATCGAGGTCGTCGATTTTGATATCGCCCATATCCTCTATGATCTCTATTCCCTGCTGTTCAAGGGTCTCATAGAGCTTTTCGAGCTTTTCGGGATCAAAATCCGCCTCTCCGATGGCGTCGAGGATATCCTGATTGGTAAGTTGTCCTTTCTGTTTGCCTAAATCGATAAGATCTTTTACCAGTGACTTCTTTTCCTGTTGTGCCATAGTCTACTTCCTTTCGTCTGAAAACCTATTCTTTGTCCCGTCTGATACGGTCAAAGTACGAGCTGATCTGTTCCGAGGACATTGATTTCTTGTCGGATGGCCTCCGGCTTTCTCTCTCAATGACCTCTATGTATTCCCGCAGCGATCGCGGCGTCGGAGCGACGCTTCCGTTCTGATGGAGTATGCGGTATAGCACTGACTGCTCGTCCGTGCTGAAATCCGCCGTTATATTATTGAGCGGCTCCAGCCCCTCGCTGATACGGTTGCTGAAATAAACAAAAAATCGCTTCATCAGCGCGTTTTGAAACTGCTCCGCGCTGATTTGGCTGTTGATATAGGACAGGGAGTCGGGATTGTTGATGAGATACACCACAAGACTCTCCTCTGCGGCAGTGCTTTTGAGCCTGCTGCGGTGCTCCTTGTCGAGCTTGTCATCTCTGCCGCTCAGCTCCGACTGCAGCTGCCGCGCCTCCCTGCGGCGGCTGTCCCGCCTCCTGCGCTTGCTGATAGTCTCAATCTGGAGGAGCAGGGCGTTTTTATCGACGCCGAACTCCTTGCTGAGCTTCGACACATAGACGTCGCGCTCGATAGGGCTCTCGATTTCCGCCATCAGATGCGCGGCCGCCTCAAGATAATCCACCACCCCGTCCGAGACCGCGAGATTGAACTCGGAGCGCAGCTTTTGCAGACGGTAATCCACGTCGTTGCCGCTCGCTTCGATGATTGCTCGGAACGCGGCGGGCCCGTCGGCTCCCTTTGATCTGATAAACTCATCGGGATCCTTGCCGTTGGGAATCGTCAGCACCCTGATATTCAGCCCCGCCGCCCTGAGGATCGGTATCGCGCGGGCGGTCGCCTTCTGCCCTGCCTCATCGGCGTCGTAGCAGATGATGATCTCATCGGCGTAACGCTTCATCAGCACCGCCTGCTCGGTCGTCAGCGCCGTACCCAGCGAGGCGACCGCGTTCCGGAAGCCCGCCTGATTGACGGAGATGACGTCCATATAGCCTTCACAAAGCAGCAGCGCGCGGCTGCCGGTGTTTTTCGCGTTGTTCAGAGAAAACAGATTCTCGCTTTTCTTGAAAACGGGTGTATCGGAGGAGTTGAGATACTTCGGCTTCGCGTCCGTCATGATCCTGCCGCCGAAGGCTATCACATTGCCGCGCAGGTCGATGATCGGGAACATCACCCTGTCACGGAAGCGGTCGATGATCCCCTTGCCGCTGTGCCTCCTGACGGCAAGGTTCGCGGACACCAGTTCATTCTCCTTAAACCCCTTTGACTTGAGATAATCGCAGAGTCCCGTCCAGCTGTCAGGCGCGTAGCCCAGTCCGAAATGACGGATGGTCGCGTCGGTCAGCATCCTGCCGCGCAGATATCCGAGGGCGTTCTTTCCCTCCTCGGACATCAGCCTGCGGTAAAAATACCTCGCCGCCTCGCGGTTCGCCTCAAAGACGCGTCTGCGCAGTTTGTTCAGCGAGTCATCGTAAGAATCCTCGGGCATATCCAGCCCGGCCCTCTGCGCGAGATATTTGACCGCTTCAACATAATCGAGATTTTCGATCTTCATAATGAAGGTGATCACGTCCCCCGCCGCGCCGCAGCCAAAGCAATAGAAGGAATCGGTTTCGGTGTAAATATTGAACGAGGGCGTTTTTTCTCCGTGGAACGGACAAAGACCGACCATGTTCCTCCCGCGCCGCTTCAGGCTGACGTAGGACGAGATGACCTCGGTAATATCATTTCTTGACTTCAACTCATAAATAAACCCTTCGGGAAATGCCACAATATCACCCCTTCCCGTATTCTAACTGTTTTTACGCCGCCTATTCGCAAATTCCTTTATTTTTTTTGAATTTTTTGAAAAAAATTTTTCGGCATGAAATTATTCGTTATCAGAAATAAAATAATCCTCTCCGTCGGCTTCCGCCTGTATTTCTCCCGCCGTTGCGTCGGCAAGGCGCTTGTTGAGGACGGGCAGCAGCTCGGGCTTGATATGAAAACGCAGAGAGACGTCGCTTTCATATACGGTGTCGTCGATCACGCCTCCCGTTTCCATGATCAGGGAGCTTACCTTTCCGTACTGATTGTAATTGCACCGCGCCCCGCAAATCAGACAGGACCGCATCATAATGATCTTTCCCGCCTCGAGCGCGATTTTGCTGCCCTGCGAATAGGCGCGCACCAAACCGCCCGTTCCCAGCAGCACGCCGCCGAAATACCGCGTTACCACCACGCAGACGTCATAGATCTCATTCTTCACTATCACGTCCAGCACGGGCATTCCCGCCGTGCCCGACGGTTCTCCGTCGTCGCTGTAGCGCTTGATATTGCCCTCCCGCAGCGAGTAGGCGTACACGTTGTGCCGCGCGTCCCAGTGGCGCGAGCGTATCTGACCGATGAACTCCGTCGCCTCCGCTTCGGTGGAAACGGGCTTGACATAGCCGATAAACCGCGAGCGTTTTTCCACAAATTCGTCGCTCGCCTCATTGAGAACGGTTTTATAATCCTTGCTCATACTTCTCTCCGTCAACGAAAACAAGGCGACACTCGCGTGCCGCCTTTGAGATTCGAATCATTATTTTCCGATATTGAAACGCTTCTTGAACCTGTCAACACGTCCGCCTGTATCAACAAGCTTCTGCTTTCCTGTGTAGAAAGGATGACACTT
>ONSE01000042.1 GCA_900320415.1 uncultured Eubacteriales bacterium | reverse complement strand
TCTTCCTTGAGCTTGTGAACGATAGTCAAGCTGTTTGAGGAGGTACAGCCCGTACCGCCGCAAACCAGTACATTAGAACGATACATTAATTGACCTCCTTAGTTTGTCAGCGCGCCGATGGTGTATTCGGTAACAACGTTCTTGTTGACAAGATGGTCGTTGACGATCTTGGACACCATTTCGGGGGCTACCTTTACATATGTCACCTTTTCCTGTCCGGGGATCTCAACCTCGACAACGGGCTCATACTGGCAGATGCCGATGCAGCCTGTCTGGGTGACGGTAATATCATTGGTGAGACCGCGCTTCGCGATTTCCTCAACAAAAGCGTTGAGAACGGGTCTTGCGCCCGCGGCGATACCGCAGGTAGCCATACCGACGAGCACGCGCGCGGCGTTGGGGTTTTCTTTTCTCAGATCGAGCTCGGCTCTCGCCTTGTCTCTGATTGCCTTCAGTTCAGCTAAAGATTTCATTGATTATCCGCTCCTCCGGTGATAATTTGGGTTTGTTCTGATAAATACGCTCTGATCCATTCCAATACGTCAGGAGTGTCGAGGCTCACGCCATCGAGAACCTCCCTCAGCTCTCTGGTATCGAGGGTGAAGGTACCTTGGTCGGTGCTGTGGGTAAAGACAAAGTCGATGCCGGGATTGCAGCGGATCAGAATCTCCACTGTGGAGTTGATGTCGCCCAGAGGCGTCATATCGACATGACTTTTCACATAGGTCGCTGTGGTGGTAGTGCCGACACCCTTCCGCGACTGAATTTCGAAGCTCCCGCCCGTCTGTTCGGCGGAAAGCTTGAACAGGGGAACGCCCAGTCCCACCTTCCTGGTTGTCCTGGTGGTGAAAAACGGGTCGATCACCTGCTGCACCTGCTCCTCGGTCATGCCGCAGCCGTCATCCGCAATGGCGATTTTCAGATAGTCCTCCCTGTCGCTCTCCTCTACGGTGATGCGCACAAGGCTCGCCTCCGCTCTGACGGAATTCTGCGCCACGTCCATGACGTTCAAGGACAGCTCACGCATCAGGCGTTCTTATACTTATTGAGAATGTACGGTACGTCGTCCACCGTCAGTCTGCCGTATACGTCCTCGTTGACCGTGATAACGGGAGCGAGGCCGCACGCACCGATGCAGCGGCACGCTGTCAGCGAGAACTGACCGTCAGCGGTACACTCCTCAGCGCCGATTCCGAGCTGCTCGGAGATCTTGTTGAGGATGTCGCCGGAGCCCTTTACATAGCAGGCGGTGCCGAGACATACCGAGATGTTGTACTTGCCCTTCGGAGAAAGCGCAAACTGGGAATAGAAGGTGGATACGCCGTATACCTCTTCGAGAGATACGTTCAGGCCCTCCGCTACCATTGTCTGCACTTCAATCGGAAGATAACCATAGATTTCCTGAGCCTCCTGCAAAACAGGCATCACGGCGCCGGGATCGTCCTTATGACGCGCAATGGATTCCTGAAGCTTTGCTTCCTGCTCAGGCGTCCCGCTGAACGGGATATTGCTGATTTTCTTTTGCATTGTTTTTCCTCCCTGATTTCATATTGTCAAATACCATAAAAAAGATATCGCCGCACTTAGCGATATTATATTTACTTACTACAGATTATAACATAAAAGGTTCTTGAAGTCTACTCAAATTTTTCCCTCTTTTCAGCGAATACACAATCAGAAAGACATAAAATCGCAAAAAAATGGTACTTTTTTATCTTGCAGAGTTCGAAAACCCATCAATTTTCTAAAAAAGCAAAATGTAAATGGGTAAAAATTAAGAAATTTGCTCAAATTTTTGGTAACGAGAGCGTTTTGACAAGGCATTCCGCGCTCAGCTCCTCCAGCTCCAGCTGATTCGCCGCGTCGCGCATATTCTCCAGATAGTGCGCGTCGGAGGAGGTGACGATGTGCAGCGACTCCAGGATCGGGTGCTGCCGTTTCAGTTCCGGCAGCCTGCCGCTGTCGGCGACCTCGGCGGTGACAAAGCCGCAGCTCCCGTCGATCTCTCCCAGCACCGAGAGGATCGAGAGGCTGTCGCGGTCGATGTGCGCGGGATAGCACAAGCCGCCGAACTCCCTGACCCTGCGGGAAGCGTCCATGATGCTGATCTCACTCGCGGGAAGCAGCAGGTGCTCCACCTCCCCGATCTCCTCGTCTAGCGCGTTCATGATCACCTGCCTGCCGTAGATATCGGGGCGGTTGCGCACCTTGATGCGGTGCGCGTCCACATATTCGCTCCACTCCAGCGCCCGCTCCGGCGTGGGAAACAGGCAGACCGCGTGGATATCCTCGCTGGTGGTCAGCTCCATGCCCGGCACGACAACAACGCCGTTTTCCCTTCCCGCGGCGATGGCTGCCCCGCAGTTGAGAGAGGAATTGTGGTCGGTCAGGGCGATGATATCCAGCCCCAGCAGATTCGCCATGGCCGTGATGTTATTCGGCGTCATGTCCATATCGCCGCAGGGCGACAGGCAGGAATGGATGTGTAAATCGTAATAATACTTCATGTTTTTATTCCGCCAGAAGCGCGCTCAGCTTCACGGCGAAACGGTAGCTGTTCTCGGGCGTAAGCAAAATCGTTACGTCATGCAGCTCCGCCTTCTGACGCGCGTTCTCGTCGAGCGCGGCGTTTTCCACGAGCACAATGCAGCTCACGTCCGCGAGGGTCGCGACGGCGATGGAATTGATGTTGCCCATCACGGTCAGCCACGCGGAATCCTCGGGCGCCCTGCCCATGACCCAGCTGAGAAGATCGCCGATGTAGCAATCGGTGATCTCACGCTCCATATCTCCCTCCACCAATACTTTTAAATTCAGCTTTTCGGCAAATTCTTTGACGTTCATCAGTAACACCCCGTTTGCTCAGATAGTATTTTTCAGCTGATCGTAGACGTTCTGGATCTTCGCCTTCAGCTTATGGATGCAGTCGGTCTCCTTCGCCTTGCCCTTGACGATATCCTCGGCGAGGGCGCGGCAGGTCGGC
>ONSE01000019.1 GCA_900320415.1 uncultured Eubacteriales bacterium | reverse complement strand
GCGTCACTGATATCCTCAAACTGCGCGCTGACAAACGCGGAGGAAGCGCCCGTGCGGATGATGTCGCGCGAGGTGCGCTGTCCCATGATCGCGTTGATGGCGTCGATAATGATACTTTTGCCCGCGCCCGTCTCGCCCGTGAGCACGTTCAAGCCGCTGTTGAAGTCGATGGAGCACTTCTCGATGACCGCAATATTTTCAATGTACAAAACCTGTAGCATAGTATCAACCCGTTATTTCATGTTTTTTTGCTGCTTGAGATAATCGCCCAGCTCCTGCGCGCTGTCATTCGCGCGGCAGGCGATAAAGATGGTGTCGTCACCCGCGAGCGTGCCGACGATACTATTATTGCCCATGGTGTCAAGCGCGGCGCACACCGCGTTCGCCATTCCGCTGAGCGTTTTGATGACAACAATATTCTGCGCCCTGTCGATGCTGAGCACAGAAGAGGAAAAGAGCTGTGAGAACGTGGAGCGGATATCGGCGGAGTTGTTCTGCGCCGCCGTGTAGCGGTACTTGCCGTCGCCTCCCAGCGTCTTGACCAGACGCAAGTCCTTGATATCCCTGGAAACGGTCGCCTGCGTCACCCTGTAACCCTCTTCGCCGAGCCTCTCAAGCAGCTCATCCTGGGTCTCAACAGCAGAATTGCTGATGATTTCAAGGATTTTTGCGTGTCTTCCGCTTTTCATGTTATTTCCCTCTCTCTGAGTTTTTCGTTTATCTTCTTATAAAAATTGCGCTGATGCAGCGACAGCAGCCGCAGTGTCCGCTCAGAGCGGCGCACCACTACGCTGTCGCCCTCCCGTATATCGATATTGTCCTCTCCGTCGATGGTCAGCAGGCAGGAGCAGCCCTCGGGGATCCTGACGCTGACGGAAAGCTCCGCGTCGTCCTCAAACACCACCGAGCGCGAAAAAAGAGAATGCGGACACACGGGCGTCATGAGAATACACCGCATCTGCGGCGACAGAATGGGTCCGCCCGCGGAAAGAGAATAGGCGGTGGAGCCTGTGGGGGTGGAAAACAGCAGCCCGTCCGCCCTGTATTTGGAAATCTCCTCCCCGTTGAGAGAAAGCGATAAATCAACTATTTTTGAAAGCTGGCCGTGCGCCACAACCGCGTCGTTGACAGCGAGATAGTGCCTGCTTTCACCGTTTTTTCGCACCTCGACATCCAGCAGGACACGGGTCTCGGAGCGGTAATCCCCCGTAAGGAGCCGTTTCAGCTCTCCGATCTCCTCGACCTCCACATCAGCCGCGAAGCCGAGTCTGCCGACGTTGACGCCTATCAGCGGGGTGTCCGTCTGCGCCGCGTGCTTTGCCGCGTGAATGATCGTGCCGTCGCCGCCGACGGTGACGGCGATATCGCAGTGCGAAAAAAGCTGCATATGCGTGAAATAATAGGTGATGTAGCTGTAATGGATGTGCTCTCTGCACGCCGCCGGCATGGCGATGGAAGCGCCGTTCTCGTGCAGCAGCGCCGCGATCTCCTTGGCGCAGGCAACCGCCTTCTCCTTGGAAAGATTCACAATAATGGCTGCTTTCATTTTTTCTCCTGTTTGTCAAGCTCCGCGTGAGAGCGCTCTACCAGCTCTTCGGGGGTAATCTGCGTATGGGACTGTGGATCGTCGGATTTTCTGAGATGGATCAGGTACTCGATGTTGCCCTCGGGTCCCTTGATGGGCGAGAAATCGAGGTGAAGGATATCAAAGCCGTTCTGCAGGACAAAATCGCAGATCCCCTTCACCACCTCGGCGTGTACCTTGGGATCGCGGACAACACCCTTTTTGCCGACCTTTTCGCGTCCCGCCTCAAACTGCGGCTTGATCAGGCAGACCGCCTCGGCTCCCTCCGCCATCAGCTCCCGCGCCACGGGAAGGATCAGCCGCAGCGAGATAAAGCTGACGTCCACCGAGAAAAAGTCGATCTCGTCGGGCACCTGTTCGCGCGTCACCTTGCGCATATTGGTGCGCTCCAGGTTCACCACGCGCTCGTCGGTGCGCAGCTTCCAGGCGAGCTGTCCGTAGCCGACGTCGATGGCGTACACCTTTTTCGCGCCGTTCTGCAGCATACAGTCCGTGAAGCCGCCCGTTGAGGCGCCGATATCCATGGCTGTCCTGCCTTCCAGATCCAGCCCGAAGCTTTCCATTGCCTTTTCGAGCTTGAAACCGCCGCGGCTGACGTAGCGCAGCACGCTTCCCCTGACCTCTATATTCGCGTTTTCATCGTACGTGGTGCCGCATTTGTCGGCCTTCTGGTTATCCACATACACCTGACCTGCCATAATGATCGCCTTCGCCTTTTCTCTGCTCTCGGCGAGGCCCTTTTCACAGACCAGAATATCCAGTCGTTTCTTCATTCCGTTGTTTCCTTTGTGATGATATTGACCATGCCCTCCGTGTCAAGGCGCAGCATACACAGCGCCTCCTCCACGCTCATCTGCCTGACAAAGTCGTCGCGGATGGCGCGGATGTGGTAGCGGCCCTCAAAGCCGCTCCAGGTGAGCATATCCGAAAAGGTTCTGGCGATGCCGCCGTTGAGGATCCCCTCCTCAAAGAACCATACCTCCTCAAATTCACGCGCGAACGCGATCGTCTTTGGGTTGATCGGCTTGATTTTGCACAGCTTGAGAATACAGATCTCAATTCCCCGCTCCCGCAGCTCCTCCTGCGCCTTCGCGGCGTAGGAAAACAGCCTGCCGTAGGTGACGAGAAGATATTTCGCGTCCTCGCTGCCGAGGATATTGAAGTCTACGCTCTCCTCCTTCAGCTCCGCCGGGCGGTAGAGCTCGCCGCCGCGCGGATAGCGCACCGCCACCAGTCCGTTCTGTACATAGACGGCGTTTTTGAGCGTATTTCTCAGGCCGTCGAAGTATGAGGGAGAAAAGACCGTCGTGCGCGGGATGGAGTTGAGCATCGAAACATCAAAAACGCCTTGATGCGTCTCTCCGTCGCTGCCGACGATGCCCGCGCGGTCGATGCCGAGAACCAGATGGAGGTTGCCGAGCGCCGCGTCATGGATCAGCTGGTCGTAGGCGCGCTGCAAAAAGGTGGAATAGACCGCGAATACGGGACGGTAGCCCTTGGAGGCAAGACCGCAGCCGAAGGTGACGGCGTGCTCCTCCGCGATCCCCACGTCGAAAAAGCGGCTCTTATAGTTTTTCGCGAATTCAAAAAGCCCCGTTCCGCTCGCCATGGCGGCGGTGATGGCACAGATTTTCGCGTCATGCTCCGCCAGATCACAGAGCGCTTTTCCAAACACCGCCGAAAAACCCTTGTGGCTCGACATCGGCTCTCCGGAATCAATGTCAAACTGACCGATACCGTGGAACTCGCCGGGGTTCGCCTCGGCGGGCTGGTAGCCCTTGCCCTTTTTGGTGACCACATGAATCAGAACGGGCTTTGTCTCTTTTTTCGCGACGTTGAACGCGTTTTCCAGCTCCTCCACGTTATGACCGTCAATCGGGCCGAGATAGGTGAAGCCGAAATCGTCAAACAGCGTATTCTTATACACCAGATTCTTGATGCGGGATTTGCTGCGCCGCAGCACCGATTTCGTCAGCCTGCCGATAAACGGGATTTTTGACAGCGCCTTCTGGGTGCCGCGCTTGACGCGGATATACCACGGCTGGATGCGCACGGTGGTGAGATAGCGCGGAAACGCGCCGACATTCTTGGAAATCGACATCTTGTTGTCGTTGAGGATGACGATAAAATTCTTGTTGAACCGTCCCGCGTTGTTGACTGCCTCAAAGGCAAGACCGCCCGTGAAGGAGCCGTCTCCGATGACGGCGACGGTGTAGCTGTTGTCGCCGCTGAGCAGCTTGGCGTTGGCAATGCCGAACGCCGCCGAAATAGAGGTGCTGCTGTGGCCTGTATTAAAATCGTCGTAGGGACTCTCCTCGCGCTTGGGAAAGCCCGAGATGCCGTCCTTGAGACGCAGAGTATCAAATT